>SLOZ01000009.1 GCA_007132255.1 Limnochordia bacterium
AGATAATATGCCGATGTGGATAATGAGGTGATACACAATACCGAATTACTCGATTGGCAAATTCGCTAACTTGATTGGTCTTACCCCCCAAACGCTCAGGAATTGGCATAGAGAAGACAAGTTAAGTCCTGCGTTTATATCTGAAGGTGGCACTCGCTATTATAGTGACGACCAGCTAAATCAGCGTTCGTCAAAACCCAGGATGAAACAGAGAATGGTTCTTGGGTATTGTAGAGTTTCTAGCAACAAACAGAAAGATGATTTAGCTCGGCAGGTAGATAACATGACTATATATCTTACCTCACAAGGCAAACCTTTTGAAATCATTACTGATATAGGTAGTGGTATGAACTATTCAAAAAAAGGATTACAACAAATAGTTCAGAGAGTCTGTCGTGGAGAAATTGAAAAGATTGTAGTTCTATTCAAAGATAGGCTCGTTTGATTTGGGTTTGAACTAATAGAACACGTATGCTATCTGCACGACACGCAAATAGAGATCGTTGATAACACGAACAAAACCGAAGACGAAGAGCTTGTGGATGACTTAATTCAAATCGTAACAGTATTTAGCCGTCGGTTACAAGGGAAACGAGCACACCAAGCAAAGCGTATGGTTCGAGAGTTGGTGCAAAATGATTAAGAGTTATAAAGTAAAACTGTTGCTCAACAATAGACAAAAAACTCTTTTATCAAAATCAGGAGGTACTGCTCGATGGGCATACAATTTCTTTTTGGCCCGTCAAAAAGAAAACTATGATGATGGTGGGACGTTCATCTCTGATGGAGAGCTGAGAAAAGAAATCACTCAATTGAAGAAAACCGATGAATATGATTGGCTTGGCGAAGTATCCGCTCCTAGAGTGAAGTTTGATGGAATAAATTGGTGGCTAACTGTTGGAGTAGAGGTTGACGACAACCAAGTCAACACTCAGAAAACAGAAGCTATAGGCATTGATTTAGGAGTAAAGACACTAGCAGTATGCAGCAATGGTATGATATTCAGCAAGCCCGATATCAGGGATGAGATTGAGAAACTCAGGCGCCTGCAAAAACGAGCAAGCAGGTATTATGAAAAACTTAAACAACAAGGAGGTGAAAACCGTTGTAAGAGTGCTCGACTTAAAAAACTTGAATCCGAAATCCGCAAGGTTCACCAACGTATAACCAGCTTACTCCAAAACAACATTCATCAGATGACGACACAGCTGATAAAGCTAAACCCTGAGGCTATAGTCTTAGAAGACCTAAATGGATCAGGTATGCTGAAAAACCGTCATCTATCTAATAGTGTCAGGCAAGCTAAATTCTACGAAATCCGCAGACAATTAGACTACAAGTGTAAGTGGAACCACGTAGAATTTGTTTTAGCAAATAGATTTTATCCTTCTAGCAAGACTTGTTCTTCTTGCGGGTTGATAAAAAGAGATTTGCGTTTGTCTGACAGAGTGTTTGTATGTGAATGTGGTTTGGAGATAGATAGAGACTTCAATGCAAGTCTCAACCTAAAGCGATTAGCTGGGTAGTCTATACCTTCTAATAAATCTTACCGATGCGTTGGTCGGAAAACTAAGCCTAGGGAGAGTTATAGCAAACGAAAGTAGCCACGGCAAAATCGGACTCGCTGAACTAGGAAGAGAACCTAAAACTTTGCGGTAATTTGCAGGTTTTTCTAAGTTTCTTGCAACGGTAGTGACATGTCAACGCGTGACAAAAAGAAGGCTTCAGGCATCCCAGATGGTGTAATTGGACGCTTGCCCGTGTACTTTCGCTATCTATCCGAACTCGTGGAAGGCGATGTCCAACGCGTCTCTTCAGCCCAGCTTGGCGAAGCCTTGGGGATCACAGCTGCCCAGATCCGCTCGGACTTCAGCTATTTCGGCTCATTCGGCCAACAGGGCTATGGCTACAAGGTGGACCAACTGCTAGAACAGATCCAAGGCATTCTTGGACTAAACCGTACGTATCACATGGTCTTGATCGGGGCCGGCAACCTAGGGCGCGCTGTAGCGAGCTATGGCAACTTCCGTAATCGGGGCTTTGACATTCGGGCCATCTTTGACAATAATCCCTTGTTGGAGGGTAACTATCTCGCTGGGTGCATTATTCAGCCAGTCAGCCGTCTAGAGCATTACCTCAGCGCCAATGCGGTTGATATTGGCATCTTGGCCACGCCTCGCGAGGCAAGCCAAGAAATGTGCGATCGTTTGGTGGCCAAGGGCGTGAAAGGCGTGTGGAATTTTTCTCCGCTGCGGCTTAAGGCTCCGGAAGATGTGGTGGTGGAACACATGCATTTGACCGAAAGTTTGCTGCGACTTTCGTTTCGGCTCACGAATCCGCAGACTGAGAAAATCGGCGCACCTGCTGATTCGTAGACTTTCAAGCACCGATATGGTAAACTAAGAAAAATTGCCGTTTCATGACTTCCAGGATTTTCTTCCCGTATTGCGGTCTGCTTTTCTGAATCCACCCAGAGGAGGTGATTCTCACGGACTATGTCTAGAGCTGGTCAAACACCTGCCTTTACATGCCGTGAGACCCATATGCATCGCCATCCCAAAGTTGAAGACATTGAATTCCATCTGCGCAAAATTTCTGTCTTGATTCGACACCATACCAGGGAGCTGCTAAGCCAGCATCAGCTGACACTCCCTCAGTATTACGCTTTGCTGCATCTGCGTAACCAAAAGTTGACGATGGGAGAGCTATGCGCTAATCTGTATTTGGCATCCAGTACCGTCACAGATTTGGTGGATCGGATGGAGAAGATGAACTTCGTTCAGCGTATTCGGGACGAAGAAGACCGCCGGGTGATCCGCCTGCAGATCCTTCCGGGTGGGGAGGAGATTATTCGAAAAGTCATGGAAGATCGCATGATCTTTTTGTCGAAGAAACTTAAGCAGCTGGACCAAGAGAAAGTCTTGATGCTGCTGGACGCGTTGGCTGATCTCCATGCATTGATTGAGAGTGATTAAGTTCGCTCAGCGCGACAAAGGTGCCCCCACAAGCAAAGGGGCACCTTTTTTGACAGAGCCACGAGCCACGCCACGAATTCACTGGCTGCCACACAGCAATGCGTTTTTAATGCAGTTTCCTGTCTGACGCTCGCTTCTGCAGGCGTTCACGACTGCCGTCTTCCCGCACAATCACCGTGCTATCCAGGGTATTGGCCAAATTACCTTTGACCTGATCAATATATTGGCGGCGTAAGGTGTCTTGTTCTTCTTTTTCCTCAGCAGTCAGGGATCCCGCCTTTTGCTTCTTGTACAGTTCATTGATTCGCTTTACCAGTGGATCCATGAACACACTCCTCTCTTGGTTTCCATTGAGACTATTTCGAGGCCAGTGTTTCGCTCCCAGGCCACTTTTTCAACACGTTTCCAGGAACGTGTTGATTTTCCCGGTATCCCGAGCAAACTCATGCCGAACACCTCGGTGAAATCGCTGCTAAAGCGATTTCGAGTCTTTTGTTATGAGCTCGCTAGGCCATTTTTTCAACACGTTTCTAGTGGGTATTATACACCATCGCTTTAACAGCGATCAAGCTTCGCAAGATTCTGTCTATTAATACTGATTCTTGGTTTCGGTGTTAGTAACAAGCCGTACTTTCACTGAGCAGGAATGGAGCACGTTTGGTGCGAAGTAGTAGAGGAACGAACCTCGCTGCAATCCGTTCTTTTTTGCCCGGCCGCTGGCAGTCAATGAGTCTGCCAAACATTGTTGCGTCCTCTACATAGCTGGATGTTTTGCAGCGGGTAGATGAAGCCCGAATCATTGTCTTGTAAGCACTAAGGTACCACAATAAGGAGAATGTAGTATGCTATTGGAAAACAAAGTCGCTGCTATCTTTAACCCAGCCAACAAGCGCAGTATTGCCTGGGCCATTGCACAGGAGTTGGATGCTCAAGGTGCCCAGCTGTTCTTGGGCTACCAGAATGAACGCACGAAAGGTAATGTAGAAAAATTGGCTGAAGAACTCACCAAGCCGCCATTAGCTCTAATTCCGTTGGATGTAACGGATGATGAGCAGTTGGCTAATGCAGCCGCTGTCATCAAACAGAGTTCGCACAATCTGGATATTCTTGTTCATTCGCTGGCATTCGCGCCTCGGGAGTGTTTGGAAAAGCCATTCTTGGAAACTTCACGGGAAGCGTTTGCTATGGCGATGGATATCAGTGCCTATTCCTTGACGGCCCTGTGCCACTCCTTCTCGCCACTGATGAATGACGGCGCTAGTATTATGGCCATGAGTTACTTTGGGGCAGAGAAGGTGATACCCAACTACAATGTCATGGGGGTAGCCAAAGCAGCCCTAGAAGCGAGCGTACGCTACCTTGCTTATGATTTGGGACCCAGGCAAATTCGGGTCAACGCAATCTCAGCTGGGCCGCTCAACACGTTAGCGGCACGTGGTGTATCAGGTTTTGTAGACATGTTGGATTTGTACAAAGAACGGACCCCGTTGAAACGTGGGATTTCCGGAGAGGAAGTGGCTCGTACAGCGCTTTACTTGGCTAGTAATTTGTCCAGCGGTGTTACTGGCGAAACGATCTACGTGGATGCAGGATACAATATCATGGGCTTAACAGAGGAACGGTAACCCCGTTCCTTTTTTCTTTGTCTTGACATTTCTGCACAACCCGTTATAATAATAGTGAACTAGTTAACTAGATCACTAGAGGAAGGGAAAGGTAGGGTTGCTGTATGGAGTTTCATCTTCGTGGTGACAGTCCCATTTATCTGCAGCTGGTCCACACCATCTCAGACGCAGTTGTCCGAGGTGAACTGAAGCCCGGTGACAGACTGCCATCCCAGCGTGATGTGGCTGCCAAGGCCCGAGTCAACCCGAACACGGTCCAGCGAGCCTTCATGGAATTAGAACGCTTGGGCCTGACGGAAACGCGCCGTGGTGAAGGCACTTACGTTAAACTAGACCAAGAACAAGCGCAAGTGTTGAAGGAACAAGCTGCCCGCGATGCCTGGCAGCAGTTCTTGGCGAGATTGGCTGCAGTCGGATATTCGGAGAACGAAGTCCGGACGTGGGTTGCCCACCAAATGAAGCCTGATGGGAGGAAGAATGTATGATCAAACTTGAGAATCTTCATAAGAACTTCGGTCGCACCAAAGCTGTGGATGGCGTTACTCTGGACATAGCCAAAGGAAACATTGTTGGACTTCTCGGCGAGAATGGCAGCGGCAAGTCAACGCTTCTAAAGCTCATGGCCGGACTGCAGTTTCCTACGCGTGGGCATGCTTCCATTGCTGGCACCCCGGTGGGTCGCCAAACTAAGGCTTGGACATCCTATGCACCGGAATCCAATGCCTTCTACAAATGGATGAGCGTGAGGGACATTCTCCAATACCAACGTCTTTTCTTTGCGGACTTCGCTCAAGATCGCTGCGATGAACTGGTTAGCTTCATGCAACTGCCCATGGAGGCAAGAGTCGGGACGTTGTCCAAGGGCATGCAGGCGCGTCTGCGCCTGACGGCAGCTCTATCCCGAGAAGCCAAAGTACAGCTCTTGGACGAGCCGTTCTCGGGCATCGACCCTTTGTCACGCAAGAAGATTCTGGATGCACTCATTGACCAGTTTCGCTTCCAAGAGCAAACGATGATCATCAGTACACATGAAGTGGCCGCAGCGGAGCGTTTGTTCGACGAAATTCTCTTCATGGCTGGTGGAAGAGTCCTTCTTCAGGGTTCTGCTGACCAACTGCGAGCAGAGCACAACTGCTCCATCGAGGATCTCTTCGGAAAGGTGGGATATTGATGAAATTCTTGACGCTGTATTATAAGGAGCTCCGGTCGGAGTTGACCAGCTTCATCCTTGTGGCGGGAGCCATCGTAGGTCTCGCCTTTTACAGCTTCGTGCGCATCGAAGAGCCGACGTTTCGTCTGGTTCTGATCGGTGCCACTGCAGTAATGCTGCCATTCTTCGGTCTCCTGCGGTTGTTTCAGAGCCTGCGTTCCGAGTGGAGTGAGGACACTATTCAATGGAGCCTGACGTTTCCGGTGTCTGGTTGGCTTCCTCTCGGTGCTAAGCTGGCTTCCGTGGTGACCAGTTTGCTCATGCTCAGCTTGCTGCTGTTGGGAATCGCCTATCCTTTGATTCTGCAGACATTGCTGGGTGATCATCTCACCGAACTGGCCGGGGTTTTTGGCACCTTATTCGTTGTGGTGGCCGTCAGCTATATCTGCTTTATGCCTGCCGTGCTGTTCTCGTATCTTGTCGGGCGTGGCCTGCCCAAATGGCGTTTACCCGTTGTCGGCCTCGTGTTTATCGCCAGCACGTATGTGTTTTCGAAGATCATGGAAAACGCTGCGGTACATTTACCTGCTTGGTATATCACCGTCAAAAACATTCATATATCCGACGGATCGGTGATGATCGTCGAAGAGCTAGCCAACATCTCCGGAGTGTTTGGAGCTTTGCTCTTCGGATATATGCTGTTCCACGCCAGTGTTCGCCTCTGGAATCGACGCATTGATGTCTGAGGATTGCAGTTTCTTCCACATTCAGCAGGGGTTTTGCTCTTGGAGGCGAATCCTTTGTTGGTAGAGAACGTTGGGAGGAAGCATGCATGGTTTTGTGGGGTACGATTGTAAACGCGGCAGCCATCCTTTTGGGATCCACAGTCGGTTGGCTGCTTCCCCTGCCCGAAGGCATACGTCAGACCGTTCTTCAAGGCTTGGGCCTGGCCGTAGCGGCTATCGGCATCAGTATGGGGTTGAGCACAGAAAACATGTTAATTGTCATAGCCAGTCTCACCATTGGTGGCATTGTTGGCGAACTGCTCAAGGTGGAGGATCGACTCAACCGGTTCGGCATGATGCTGACCAAGAAGATCCCCGGCGGCGGGCCTGAGAACTCCGCGGCCCAGGGATTCTTGACCGCTACTTTGGTGTACTGTGTCGGTGCCATGGCTGTACTGGGGTCGTTCGAGAGTGGTCTTACAGGACAGCACGACATCCTTTATGCCAAGGCCATGCTCGATGGCATCAGTTCCATCTTTTTCACCGCCAGTTTTGGTTTGGGGACGGCCCTGTCAGCGATACCCGTGTTCTTATACCAGGGAGCGCTGGCGCTGTTGGCCGGAAGCATTGAGCCTTATCTCAGCGAGGCCGTAGTCACCGAGATTACAGCGGTGGGCGGTTTGCTCATTCTGGGGATCGGGATCAACATTCTGGGCATGGCCAAAATCGCAGTGGGCAACCTGCTGCCTAGTCTCGTGGTGGCTGCTTTGATTACATCCGTCCTCGCCGGTTAAAAGAGGATTTCTGCTTTTGCTTACGAATATAAATAAGTGTACGCTCATTGGTGAGTTGACCATTAGAGGAGGAGATACTATGAGTGAGCAAGTTCCTGAAGTCATCCAACAAGCGCTTGATTTCGAAGAAAAAGGTGCGTCTTATTATCAAGATAAGGCAAGGGATGCCAAAAACCCCCTGGTGAAACGGTTGTTTTTGGGATTGGCTGTAGAAGAAAACCAACATCAAATGCGTATTCACGAAATCTACCAGGCCATGAAAGCCGGCGAGGAATTTCCACCTAACACGACCGGTCACAAGTTAGAAGACTCGATTCGAACGTACTTCAAGTCCTTGAGCAAGGAAGAACTGAAGCTCGAGGACAATGTAGAGGCATTGACAGTGGCCATGGACCTCGAACGCCGTGGCTATGCCATGTACCAGGATGCTGCCGCTAAGAGCAGTTCCACGACCGAAAAGGAATTTTTCAAGTCCATGCAAAAAGAGGAAGGCGATCACCTGAACGCCTTGGAGAACGTCTACTACTTCTTAACCGATACCGAAGATTGGTTTGCCAACGAAGAGTCTAAGGTATGGAACTGGATGAACATTTAATAGCCGTGCCAAAACGGTAGTGTTAGCGGTTACGATTAATTGCCAATTCATGTATGCGAAAAAGCCCGTGCTCTAAGCACGGGCTTTTTATTGGGATCTGGTTGGTCGATTTGCCTAGACAAACCAACTAACAGCTGCACTACTTTGTCACGGTACTTAGCGGATGCGGGCGTTATCAAGCGCATCGCGCACAGCGATGTTCCACATGGCGGTAGCGCCGGTGGCCCCTGTGATCGTGTCGAGATAGCCAGGTACTGCGCTAACGGCAGCTTCCATATAGTTAGCACGCGCAGCACTGAGTGGCCAACGTGTATCATAGTCTTCGACATCTTGGAAACTGTGGTCTGCATTAACACGCTCAATGCGGTCAATAGAAACCAATTCATCGTTCTCAAGGGTTACCCAGACGACTCCATGATAACCGCGCGAACCGGTGTAGGACCGGCCTAAGAACGTTCCGTCAAAGTACGTGCGGCCTGCCATGGCAGTCGGATCAGCCTTGATTAATGCACGCTCCACAGCCTGCTTAAAGCCGTCTGAACTGCTGGTAGCACCGGTTACGATGTCCACATCGGGTCCCTGCGCTTCCACGAACTGCAGCGGTAGGGACTGGGCAGCTTCACGGGCCTCTTCCCAAGAGTACACTGCCCAGTCTTTTTCGACAAAGCGACTAGTGTATTCACGGAGAATCACAGCAGCCAATTCGCCATCTTCAACAAACACCTTAGCATATTTGACGCTGTTGCGACCAGCATCACTCCATGCCTCATAGACACCATCGACCCAGTCGTTAGCCATAACTGCGCTGGAGACTGCCAAAATCAGTGCAAAGACAAGAATCACAGAAATTTTCTTCACTAAATAACCCCCCACTTAATATGTTTGAATACAATCGTGACCATAATCACCAACCATCCCTTAACTATGCTATCATTTTTTGTTGCGTTCGTCAATTGGAAATGCGCAGTTCAACGCACAAACATAAAAATATTTTCATGACATAAAAGATCTTCG
>SLOZ01000345.1 GCA_007132255.1 Limnochordia bacterium
ACGATCTGTTCCATCTTGCAGCAGTTGATGGGATATGCAAGCTCGCGTAGACGATACAATTGCGGCGGCATCTTTTCCTGCATTGTCGTGCGCTGGTTTCGCCGTTCAACGAGCTTATTGGGCAAACTAGTCAAAGCGGATTCGGGGATCCACGAGGGCATAGAGCATGTCCACCAAGAAGTTGACGAAAGCAAAGGTGAACGCCACTAGCAGCAGTCCAGCCTGGATGACTGGATAATCCCTCGTAAAGATCGATCCGACCACTAAACGCCCTAAACCGGGCCAGGCGAAGACGGTTTCGGTCAGAACAGCTCCAGCCAGAGAATAACCTAACTGCAGACCGACCACTGTTATGACGGGTAGGATGGCGTTACGAAGAGCATAGCGAAATACTAGCACATTTGCCGAAAATCCATAGGCTTTAGATGTACGGATGTAGTCCTGCCCTAAGACTTCCAGAAGACTGCTGCGAGTCATACGAGCAATCATTCCGGCCAGGGCTAGGCCCAACGTCAACGCCGGCAGGACAAGATGCTGCCAGGTTCCACTTCCACCCGTAGGTAAGATTCTTAGTTGAACCCCAAAGATATACATGAAGACAAGACCAATCCAAAACACAGGCGCCGAAATGCCAATGAGAGCAACCATCATAGCAGCGCTATCCAACCAAGAATGGGGAAACCTAGCAGAAATACCTCCGGCCACAATACCGATCACCGTAGCTACACTGACCCCGACGACGGCCAACAGCAGTGTATTCAAGTAGCGCCATGCTATTTCGTTCCGAACCTGTTCGCCGGTGTGAAACGACCGGCCAAAGTCACCCCGCAGAACATTGCTCACATAGGAAACAAACTGCACGGGTAGCGGACGGTTCAGGCCCAACTGCTCGCGGATCGCGGCCACTGTGGCTGCATCAGCGTCCATGCCGGCAACCATACGCGCGGGATCCCCTGGGGTCAGATGAATGATAATAAAGGTAACCACTAACACCCCAATCAAAACTGGGATCAGCGTTAACAACCGCCTAATAAAATACTGACTCACAACACAACACCTCCCAAGAACCAGAGAAAGGCCCCAACCACCGGGGAGGGGCCTTTCCATTACTCTATACTACTTTCGAGCGTACTCTATACTGCTTACGAACGTACCCTATACTTCTTACGAACGTACCCTAACTTCCTACAAAAGCCGCTCTGGATTACTGAATTACAGCGTCTTTGACCAACACGATCTCAATAGGAAGAATGCTTACACCTTCCACGTTCGAGCGAACACCCACAACCTGTCGCAGTGCATGCAGTGGTGCCCAGACAGCATCCTCATGGATAATGGTCTGTGCCTCAGCATACAGAGCATCGCGAGCGTCGGGATCGGTTTCGCGCATGGCCGCCTGAATCCGCTCATCGAGGGCAGGGTTGGCATAATACGACGCGTTATCACCGATTGGGGGGAACAGATCGGAACTAAATAGTGGCCGCAGCACCCAGTCAGATTCACCAGTGGAAGGTGCCCAGCCCAACAGGTACAACTCAGCTTCGGTTGTATCCTTATCCACATCGAAAAGCGATGAGATATACGTAGCCCACTCAATGACCTGCAGATCGGCACGAATACCCACTTCAGCCAGCATCTGCTGGACGACCAAGGATGTTTCATAGTCCTTGAGATAGCGACCGTTCGGTGTCCAGAACTTGATATCAAAACCATTGGGATAGCCGGCTTCGGCCAAGAGTTCACGGGCTCTATCCGGATTGTACTCATATCCGCCGGCAGAGTAATAACCCTGGGTCAACGGTGCAATCGGCGAATCGGCCGGAGTTCCAAAACCTTCGAGGATCTGACCAACGATGGTCTCTCTGTCGATGGCATGGTTAATAGCCTGGCGAACCAGTACGTTATCCAATGGCGTCTTGTGAACCACCATACCGATGTAGATCACGCGCAGACTGTCTGCCACGAGTACATTGGTACCAGAAGCGGCCTCAAGACGAGGTACCTCTGTGGGTGGTACCCTCACGACTACGTGAGCTTCACCCGTTTCAAGTTGAAATACACGAGTTGCTTCTTCTGGCACCACACGGAATCGGATACCACTGATTTGAGGCGCTCCACCCCAATAGTCTTCGTTGGCAGTCAGGGTCAGGTAGTCACCTACCACCCAACGGTCAAAGGCAAAGGGGCCTGTGCCTACGGGGCGCCTGCCAATATCCTCACCTTGTTCTTCAATGGCTGTGGGCGACTGGATCAAAGATGCGCCATGAGCTAGGTAGTTAAGCAGAGCACCGAATGGGAAATGCGTGTACATGACAACCGTAAACTCGTCTTCCACTTCCACCGATTTGATATAAGGGCGCAACAGTGCCGTGCGGCGCAGTTGGCCTTCGATGATGCGGTCGAAGTTGTACTTCACAGCTTCAGCGTTGAAAGCCGTACCATCATGGAACGTAACGCCTTGGCGCAGGAAAAAGCGGTAGCCTTCACCGTCACCCACTACTTCCCAAGCCGTGGCTAGGGCCGGGACAAAGTTCATCTCCTCGTCAAATTCCACTAACCCGTCCATTACGTGGCGCAATACCGTCTCAGAAACGTTGTCCGTCTGGTCCGGGGGATCCAAGCGAACCGGATCTGCTCCCGTTGCTACAACCAACTCTTGAGCGACTCCAACCGAACCGACTGCAACAGACATCACAAGCACGAATACAGCTAACGTCACCCATCTTAGTCTCAGCTTCACAGTTGTTCCTCCTCGTCTAATATGTCTCGTGCGTCGGATTACCGACACTTACCGTAATTATTCGCCAAGATCTTCCTGTTTCCTGCTGAACTGTACCAAGGATGTGCGTTTTTCGCAACCAATGACCGGTGTTTTCTGTCAACGGTCTGTCACGGTATGCCGATTGTTGTCGTTCAGCGCCATACCGTTCTATTCTTCCCTGTATGCTCTGTATGCTGTCAGTGTACTAGGCACAAACTGAGAACTAGGAGTAATTTCCACACACGAGGTAATTGGAATTTTTTCCATCTGCCAGGTGTATGGGACTTATTTCCACATACCAGGTGCATACCAGTATTTCCCATCATTGGGGCCATCAAGTCTCTGATGCCGTTTCATCCGCCACCACTGTGGATGGGCTGAGCACCTCTTAAACCGTGACAAACGCAGGAGAAGCCCATTCGACTCAAGAATATATGCCATGGATGATTCACGCTCTTGGATTCCGCATGAGGTTTCCCTGCTCAGAGCAACGCATATCAAAAGCAAAGTATCTTATCTGGCGAAGCGCTTGTTCCAATGTTTGTTGAGTATATCCTATGCGGTTCTGCTTGGCGGTTCTGCTTGGCCGCTCACATTGACCCGCCCATTGAGCCATCCCATTGGCCGATGCGATCTGGTTCCACAAAACATCATCAATACGAGGAGGCATCACCATGACGGAAACATTTCGGTGGCAGGCAGCTGACGGACAATCCATGCATGGGTGCATCTGGCCGACCGAAGGTGAAGCCAAGGGCACTGTGTGTCTTGTGCACGGACTCGGTGAACATATTGGCCGTTACGAACATGTAGCCAAAGCGCTGAACGAGGCAGGCTGGGATGTGGCTGGTTTTGACCAGCGCGGCCACGGGCGCTCCGGCGGTCGTCGTGGGGTCATCCCCAGTTATGCTTCACTCCTGGACGATACGCGATTGTTCCTGGTGCGGCAGCGCCATCGACAGCAGGGCAAATCTGTGGCGCTCTATGGTCACAGCATGGGAGGCAATCTCGTGCTCAATTTTCTCCTACAAAAACCAGGAACAGATCTGCCGCAAAAGGCGATCGTTACGAGTCCTGCCCTGCAGTTGCCGGTCTCCAACTCGCAGATAATCCTGTCAAAGTGGGCCTCCAAAATCCTGCCGCACGTTACCATGAAAAATGGCATACCAGCCAGCAAGCTCAGCCGCGATCGTGCTGTGGTCGAAGCATACCAGCAGGATCCTTTGGTTCACGACCGCATCTCGCTGCTTCTAGCCCATTGTCTGTTCCATTACGGTGAACATGCCATGAATTGCGGCGACGCGATTTCGGTTCCGACTCTGCTCCTGCACGGGAGGGCCGATGCTGTATGCTTGATCGGTGGCTCCGAAACCTTGGCTACAGCCGCTTCCCAGATCGATTTTCGAACCTGGGAGGAAGGGTTTCACGAGCTGCACAATGAGCCCAATCGTGAGGAAATCTTGCAGACCATTGTGCAGTGGCTGAACGAGTAGGTGCGAACAAGGAAACATAAAATGAAAACGACGCCCGCTTGCCTGGGGCGTCGTTTGTCAGTTGTAGCTCATCGTTTCGACTGGCCAGGGTTCAAAGATCCACCAGCTGCTTAAAAGACCACGAGACTTTTGCCCTTGAGGTGCCCAGCAGCAAAATCTGCTACGGCATCAGGGACGGCTTCCAGCGTCAGTCGGCGCGAAATCAACGACTTCACATCGATAACCCCCGCCTGCAGCAGGCTAATTGCTTCCGGAAAAGTCTTCTTCAGGGCAAAGGAGCCAATGATGGTTAGGTCTCTCCGAAAGATCTCGTAGGGATTCACAGCAATCGTGCTGTCCTGGGGACAGACACCAAACACCAACAAAGTCCCCCCGGAGCGGACCCAAGGCAGCAGACTCTCAACCACAGCCGGAATCCCTGTACAGTCAATGACCATATGAAAACCCTGGGGAAACTCCTTCCCCAAAAGTTCGCGGCCCTCAGAGCTGTTCTCAACGCAGTGAGTGGCCCCCAGTGATTTGGCCAAAGTCAGAGGCTCGGGTGCCGTATCCAGGACCGCGATGGAAGCTGCTCCGTTCATCCTGGCCAACTGCACATGCAAGAGCCCGATGGCACCAGCGCCAACCACGAGAACATTGGCGCCCAACGGCGGACGAGCTCGTTTCTGTCCATAGACCACGCAGGCCAAAGGTTCGATGAATGCGGCTTCCTCAAAAGGTATGTCGTCGATCGGAAATACGTTTTGCTGCGGAACCGCTACATACTGCGCGAAGGCGCCGTGACGGGTTACTCCCACAGCCTGGAAATTCTCGCAGAAGTTTTCCATGGATTCCTGACAAAACGTGCAGTAACCGCACGCAATGTTAGGATCGGCGGTAACCCGATCGCCACTGTGGAATCGCTTAACGCTTTTGCCAACCGAGGAAACCACGCCGGCAAATTCGTGTCCTGGCACTAGGGGAAACTGACCAAAGTACTCACCAGCATAAATATGAGCATCGGTTCCACAGAGGCCAGCCGCCTTCACTTCTAGAATCACTTCATCATCCTTGGGGACAGGAACGGGCATTTCCCGGACCTCACCTTGTTTTGCATCAGTCACAACATAAGCATTCATCATTTGGCAGCGGTAGAACCTCAATCTAAAGGCCCTACCTTCACTCCTCTCACTCGCGAAATTCGCTATTTTCGACATTCTGTTTGCAGGCCGTTTTCACAAAAAGCCATCCGGGCACTGCAGTCGAGGCCGAAACGCCCTGCAATAGGCGTTTCCCCGAGCTACACTCATAGTTTTTGGGCGTTGGGACAACGCTGTGTTGCAGGCCTGTTTGCAGGCCGTTTCCTCCGTCCCTTATTCCTGGATACAGTGGAGGTGTTAACCACTGCTGGGAGACTCCGCTCCGACGGAAGCCACTGATCCCCTTAGACGAAGGCCTGCACAAGGTAGTTTTCTGAGTTTCAATCCAGCGCTACCGGAAGTTGTCTGTCTGCACGATCGACAACTATCCCTTGATAACGGCTTTGGTCATGAGTTTCCATACAGGTTCAACCAGATCCTCCTGCATAGCCATGACATCTTCAATATTTTTGTAGGCTAAACGATATTCCTCAGCTGTGTCCTTCTTCTTAACCTTACCCAACACGACCCCGCGTCGTTTGAGATCATTCATGACCTCATCCACAGAAAAGCTGCGCACCGCTTCCTTTCGGCCCATGGTTCGCCCCGCCCCATGACTGCACGATCGAAACGAGTCTGGATGACCGAGACCCTTAGTAACATAGGAATACGAGCCCATGGCACCAGGAATGACACCCCACTGGTCTTTTTGCGCAGCAATGGCCCCCTTGCGATGTACCCAAACCTTACGGCCAAAGTGCTCCTCAACCACGGCATAGTTGTGGTGTGCTTGAACCTCCAACGTAATATCCATATCCATTTTAGCGTGACTCTTGAGACTTCGATTCACCACGTCTTTCGTAATCAGCATCATGCGCTGACGATTTTCCTCAGCAAAATCCAAGCACAGCTGCAGCCAGTGCTGGTATTGACGGCCATCAGCGCTATCCGCAGGAAGATACGCCAAGTCATAGTCAGCCGGAACGTTGTGGCTCAAAGATCCAGCTAAAGCTTTGGCCCGTTGATTAAAGTAACGAGCTGTCCTATAACCGAAATTGCGCGATCCGGAATGCACCATGATGCCTAGCATTCCGTCTTGATCCTCTTGGAGCTCAATGAAATGATTGCCGCCTCCCAGCGTCCCCACCTGATAATAACCTTCATCCAGATCCGGCAGGTCACCTTTGACGGTTAGTTTACCCCGTGCCGTATCCAAACTGCGACATGGCTGTCGCCGTTGGTGGTGCTCGAATCCCGTGGGCACTGAGCGCATAATGTCCGCAATCATGGTCTGCGCCAATGTTCCTTGGGACGTCTGGACCTTGGTCAGCACTTCAGCCGCAACATTGGTGCGGGCAAACGCAACACCACAACCAATGTCGACACCTACGGCATTCGGAATGATGATATCTTCACAAGCCAAAACTCCGCCAATGGGCATGCCAAAACCGCCGTGAGTGTCTGGCATCAATGCAACGTGCCGGAAGGCGAAGGGCAGCGATGCTAGATTCTCAGCCTGGCGACGGCATGTGTCATCCAACTGAGAAGGATCGGACAGCCACGCCAATATAGGAACAACCTGCTTGCGTTGATCATAGAGTCGAAACACTTCATTCATCCTTCCATCGGTTCATCAGCGAGCATCGGTAGAGGCAAATTTCCCCCGATCCAGCTCCCCTCCAGCCAGCGGAACAACGTTGGTTGGATGGCTGGATAGGTCAACTGGTCCGGCAGTGCGGCAGCAAGTTGAATCTCGGCGATTTCCGATTCCGGCAAATCCCCTAGTTCATAAACCCGAGCCGCGAACAAGCGACCCCAGCTGCGCTCGTCGTCGCGTTCCACGGCGTAATCGCACACGACGGTCAAGTCCAATGCCGTGGCTCCAGTTTCTTCAAAAAGTTCCCTGCGAGCAGCCTCGGCCGGCGACTCACCTTTCTCCAGATGCCCGCCTGGGATTTCCCATGTGGAGCGCTCTCGATGGCGAACAAACAGCCACTGGTCTTTATACTTTGCTCCCATGACAACAAATTTAAGTTCACGATCCTGATCGATAGGTTCCTGAATGATCCGCATATCCAGTCACATCCTTTTGGGGCAGTTGGTGTCGGTATTCCTTTGGGCAGGATTTGGTGATTGGTGGAACCTGTTCAGCGGTGCGAACCATTCTTCAGCGAAGCCGGTTCCCCACAGTTCACAAGATGCATTGCTTTCGTACTGGGCACCACATCTACACGACTGGTGCCATGGCTGTATTTGAGCCGGTCAACTCGAGATCGTCCAGACTTGGAGATCTTGGACATGAATCACCTTCGCACAAACTCCATCTTCATAGATTGATTTCCGTTTCCGACAGAGAAATCCTCTTCATGACCGGAAATCCCCTTTTTTCCATAGCCCTTTCCCGCGACCCTGAGAACTCGCAACCAACCAAAAGCAGCCCCATGTGGAAGTAGGAGACACGACACCGAAGAGCGAACACTTTAGTGCGGTTTGTGCGGGTTGTGGTTCTTGTGCGACTCGTCATCATTTAACCTGGTATGTGGAAAATATTTCCACATACCAGGTAGAAGGAATATCTTTCCATACAAGGAGGCTTACCATGAAAGGATTACTGGGAAAAACGGCATTGGTGACCGGCGCCAGTCGTCGCCAAGGGATCGGAGCCGCTATCTGTCGCAAGCTCGCGGCTGAAGGCGTTAATCTCTTCTTCACCTATTGGACCCCGTACGACCAATCGATGCCCTGGGGTATCAGCAGCGAGGAGCCCGAGCATCTCGAACAAACCATTCTGCAGCTGGGCGTTCAGTGTGCCAAACAGGAGTGCGATCTCTCGCAGCCTGAGAACATCAAATCGCTGTGGCGGCAGGTCACAGACACTATTGGCACCCCGGACATCCTGGTCAATAACGCCACCTATTCCACCAACGGCACCTATGCAGACATCACCGCCAGTGAGCTCGACCGTCACTACGCAGTCAATATCCGTGCCACCTTACTGCTTAGTGCACACTTCGGCCGAGATTGCCCGGACCAACGGGGCGGCCGCATTATCTCCCTAACGTCAGGGCAGTTCCAAGGGCCCATGCCTAACGAAATCGCCTATGTAGCCACGAAAGGCGCCATCGATGCCATGACCATTTCCTTGGCAGCCGAGATGGCACCTAAGCAGATCACCGTCAATGCCGTTAACCCGGGGCCCAATGACACTGGCTGGATGAATCCTGAACTCAAAGAGGAACTCCTGCCCCGTTTCCCCATGGGCCGTGTGGGCACCCCGGATGACACAGCGAACCTCGTCGCCTTTCTCGCCTCAGAGGACGCGGCTTGGATCACAGGCCAGATCATTCACTCCGAGGGTGGGTTTCTCCGTTGATTGTACCCGTCGTCATCAACATCACTGGATGCCCCCTGAGCCAAAACCGCTAACGCACCTACTTCAGCTGCACCGGCGTTGGTAATGGCCCTATGCTCTATGTAAAAGCGGCTGCACCCTGGC
>SLOZ01000400.1 GCA_007132255.1 Limnochordia bacterium
GACGTGTTTCAACGTGTTTCAAGTATTTCAACGCCCAATATTGACGGGTTGCCTCGGAGAAACGCCCTATATAAGGAGTTTCGCACTTAGGTGTGCCACGCAGGGCTCGCAATAAAACAGGTCTGCTTGCCTGATACTAGATTAATGGTGGAGCATCCCGTCCCCCGCTTCCCATCACTGTGGCCGGAGAAATCAAAGCTCCAGGGATTTCTCATCGCTTGCTTGCAGGTCCTGTGACTACTTTAACAACATGTTCCAGGACACGGCATGGGACAAAGCCGCTGACAAACATCTCCACTACCGGTCAGTGCCCGTTTGCGCAGCTGGCAAAATTCTGTGGAGATCGCTACCGGAAGGGCTTTGGAAGACACGCAAACCAAATTCTGGAACAACGGCCAGAAGATGATCGAAGATATCTGCTTGGATATTTTCATATACCGACCAGCGGGTATCATCGGTGAATACCACCAGTTCCAAGGGCAGTCCCTGGGGCGTGGGAGCCAGCTGGCGGACCAAGAACGTCATGTCCTGACGGATCTGCGGATGGTTCCGCAGATAGGCATCGACATAAGCGCGAAATGTACCGATGTTCGTTAAACGCCGGCCATTGGCGGTGATGTCCAAGTCCCCCCCCACCGTTTTGTTATGTTCAGCAATGTCCTCCTGCTTAGCGTCCAAGTAGTCGCGCAGCAGAGCAATTCCCCGCAGGTGTTCAATATCCTCGTCTTCCAGAAACTTGATGCTGCTCTGGTCAATGACCACCGATCGCATGATGCGGCGGCCTCCGGAGTCGGTCATGCCCCGCCAGTTCCGGAAACTGTCCTGAACTAGCTTATGTGTGGGAATCGTGGTAATGGTAGCGTCCCAATTGCGAATCTGGATACTGTGCAGAGCCACTTCCTCAACACTGCCGTCGGCATCGAACCTGGGAACTTCCAACCAGTCGCCCACCCGAATCAGATCATTACCCATCAGCTGAATGCTGGCGATCAGCGAAAGAATGGTGTCCTGGAAAATCAGCATCAGAACAGCCGTCAACGCTCCCAAACCACTGAGCAGAAACCACGGTGACTGCTGCAATAAAATGGAAATTATAATAATGCCGCCAGCCAGTGTCACAAAGAGTTTGATGACCTGAAAATAACCTTTTAGTGGTTTACGCAGTGAAATCGGAAACTGATTATAAACGACCAACAGCCCATTGAGAAAGCCATGAATCGCCATCACCAAGATAACAGCAATCACGATCAGCAGAGCCTGCTGCAGCGTGGCCACCGGTGTAAATAACCGAGCTCCCTGGTAGAGCAGCAGCGCTGGAACTAGGTATGAAAGGGCCTCAAAGGCCCCGGCCTCAAACAATGTCTGGTCCCAATCGACGCGCGTTTGTCGAACAACGAAGTGTAGAAACCGTAACACCCAGTGCTTAATGATCAAATGCACAATCAGTACCAACGCCACTAGGGCAGCTGCAGCCAGCAATTCATGCCACCAGACATCCCACATCTTGCCACCTCCACATCCATTTCATGCCCAAGCAAAAAGCGATTCAAGAAGCGTGTTCCAAACTCAGAGCCGACGTTAGTGACGGCACCGTTTATTCTACCACATTAGGCTTGTCTGTGCGAAATCCCTTTTTTAACGTTTTTGCAGCCCATCACCAAGCACGTTAAACCCCAACACAGTCCAGGCAATGGCGGCACCGGGAACCAGTACGACCCATGGCGCCAAGCCAGCAAAGCCCTGGGCTTCCCGGAGCATCCGACCCCAACTGGGAGTGGGCGGCTGAACTCCGACGCCGAGATAACTCAACGACGCTTCGGCCAACACGGCGCCGGCAAAACTCACCGATGCCTGAACTAGCAAAGGACGCATCATGTTAGGCAGGATGTGTTGAAACAAGACCCGGGTTTCTTTGGCACCGAGTGCTCGCGCCGCTTCCACGTAGGGCGCTTCGCGCAGGCTTAAGACGTTGTTCCGGGCCAACCGCATGAATGCAGGGACAGTACCAATGGTGATGGCGATCACGGCCGTCATGCCACTGGGATCCCACAACGTCACGGCCAAAATGGCCAACAAGAACGGTGGAAAGGCATAGAGACCATCGGCAACTCGCATCAAGACCTGGTCCCACCACCCACTGCGCAGCCCAGCCAATGCGCCGAGCAGCACACCAACCACCAATCCAATCAGGGCTGCGGTACCACCTACAGCTAAGGAAACTCTACCGCCCACCATGATGCGGCTGAACATATCTCGGCCCATGTGATCTGTGCCCAGCCAATGAACTGGGGACGGGTTTTGCAGGCGCTGGACCACTTGAATATGCAGCGGATCATGGGGTACGTACACGAAGCCCACGACCACCAAAACGACCATTGACAAAATGATAAAACCGCCCAGCCACAGATTCCAACTGCGCTTCATGCGCTCACCCCACTATTCGAAACGAATTCGCGGATCCAACCAACCCAACAGCAGGTCAAAGACATAGTGAAAGCTAACAATCATCGCAGCTCCCACCACCACCAGTCCCTGCACCAAGGGCAAGTCCCGCTGCAGGACAGCCGCTAACAATAAACGGCCCATACCTGGCAATGAGAACACCTGCTCAACAATGATGGTCCCCACCAACAACTGCGTCATTTGGATCGCAGCCACAGTGGATATGTTCAAACCGGCATTGCGCAGAGCATGAAGAAAGTAAGTGCGAGTCCTGGAAACCCCCTTACTGCGGGCGGTTCGGATGTAATCCTCAGCGAGAACTTGCTTCATACTGGCTCTCACCATGCGCGTCAAAATAGCCGCCCGCGGAATGGCCAGTGTTAGGGCTGGCAGCAGCAAACTGCGCAGGGCCATGCCCCAACCTGCTGCACTGGGTCGGAAAAAACCCCCGGCAGGAAACCAGCCGCGCTCCACGGCAATCCACTGTATGAGCAGCATGCCCAGCCAAAAACTGGGCATCGCCATGCCCAGATGGGTCAGCAGCCCAATGGCAGCTCGCATCGGGTTAGCTCGGCCCACTGAGGTATAAACACCCAACGGTACGGCCAGCGCCAGGGCTGTTGTAACGGCCAGCGCGGCCAGAAACAGTGTTACCGGCAGAGCAGAAGCCATCAACTGGCTCACCGGGCGGGAATAACGAATACTAACTCCGAAGTCCAGCTGAAGAACGGAAACGAGCCACAGCCAGTAGCGCTGACCCAAGGGCAGTGACAGTCCCAACTGTTCCCGCAGGGACTCGAGCATAGCAGGATCCCCCTCCGTTCCCAAAATAAGTACTGCCGGGTCACCCGGCAGTACTTGAAGAGCGAAGAAGGTGAGTGTAGCTGTGAACCAAACCGCTGCCAGTAGCGCACCGCTTTTTGTAATGACGTATCGCACAGCTGCACTCCTTCCTTAGGGGATTTTCTTGATGGGTTCGGTGTCCGCTATTCGTAGAGCGAAGCAGCATCGATAACATAAACGGGATAGTTATACCACCCTTGGAGTCCGCTGCGCATCACCGCCAACTGTTCAGGATCCATGATGAAGATGCCGGCGGCTTCGTGTGCCAAGATCTCCTGGGCCTGCTGGTACAACTCCACACGGTCATCCTCCGTGGCCTGCATGGCATCGTCAATCAGTTGATCGTAGGTTTCATTGTTGAAGTTGAAAAAGTTTCTGCTGGAATCCGACTGATAGCGGATCAGGACACTGTGAGGATCGAGCCGTCCAGCCAATCCGACAATGGTAGCTTCGTAGTCACGTTGGTTGTACACCCGTTCCAGCCACGTTCCCCACTCGATGATGTTAAGATGCACTCGAACCCCGATGGCGGCCAGCTGTTGGGCCAGAATCTCGCCGGTCTGAACATGAATCTGATAGGGTGCTGGCAGATCCAGTGTAAATTCAAGACGTTCCTGGCCGGCCTGTCGCAGAAGTTCGCGGGCAGCATCAAGGTCTCGGTTGTGGACAGCTTCTAAACCGACTCGGTAGTACACTTCCATGGCTGGACTCAGTCCGCTGTACAGTGCTGTTCCATGACCCCAAGCAGCGCCGACAATGAGTTCTTCGCGATCGACGGCTTTGGCCAAAGCTTGCCGAACTCTGACATCGTCGAAGGGCGGCCGCTGGTTGTTCAGAGCCATCAGTTGAACCAAGTTCATCGGACCTGGGATGACCTGCAGGCTGCGATCGTCTAGAACCTGGTGGGCCAGACTTGGATCCAGTCGCGGAATGATGTCAATTTGACCAGATTTCAAACTTAGAATCGCTGCGTTGTCATCCGGAACGATGGCAAAACTAACCACCGAAAAATGCGGACTCACGTCGGCCCAATGGTCTTCGAAACGCTGCAGACGGACTTCTTGATTGGGCCGCCATTCCACAAAGGTATAGGGGCCTGTACCCACTGGTTCCTGCGCTAGGTTCTCTGCATCCTCGGGAATGACGGCTGCGGCCACTTCCGCTAGGGAAGCCAGAAAGGGTCCGTGGGGTCGCTGCAGCTGAATGGTTACAGCACCATCGAGACCTGTAACACTCTCAATGACCCCATATTCTCCGGCCCGCTGCGAGATGTCCGGATCGCGCAGCCGATTCAAAGAAAAGACGACGTCGGAACTGGTCACCCGACTGCCATCATGGAAATAGGCGTGGCGCAGCTGGAATGTGTACGTTAGGCCATCGTCAGAGATGTCCCACTGGGAAGACAGCGCTGGTTGGATGGAACCATCGGGTCCGGCTTTGACCAGACCTTCATAGATATTGAAGGCGATTTCTCCGGTGGCAGCGGCCACCGAACGATGGGGATCGAAGCTATCCGGGTCGGTGGGGATCGCGATGGTCAGGGGTTGCTGCGCCGCCGCTGAGCCTGCTATTACGAGACTCCATACCAGAATACCTAGAAAAACAAGGAACTTGGGTCGTAAACTTGGTTTCACAGAAAACTCCTCCTAACGGGCCTTAAGGCCCATTTGCAGTACACGAAGCACCTGCTCAATGAAACGCAGGTGTTCGTGCCAATCTTCGTGACGCACCTGTTGGAAATCATCAATTAACTGTTTGCCCACCGAATGGTACACAAAAAACGCTGCTTCTTTCTCAATGTCTCCAGCGATGCTGCCCGTGGCTTGTGCCTCCGTTAACATGCGGTGGAAATCTGCCTCTCGCTGGGCCAATCCGGATTGGATGTCCTCTTGTACCGCTGTATCTCGGCTTTCCCAAAACTGGTGGATGACCTGATGCAGCAGGGGTTGTTCTCTGGAAAACAGGTACGTAGCTTTGTAATAGGCCACCACCTGTTCAAAAAAGGGCAGCTTCTGCTGCCAGACGGGATCAAGATAGGCTTTCTTTGCGGCATACGCTTGCTCCACTACATAACGGTACAGCTCCTGCTTATTGGCAAAGTATTGGTACATACTACCTTTGGCAATGCCTAGGACAGCTACGATTTGCGTCAGCGAAGCCGTTTCATAGGGTTGTCGGGCGAATTCTTCGGCAGCAGCACGGAGGATCTGTTCTTGTTTGGTCGGGAGCAGATTGTGGAATGTTTCTTTCGGCACCGCCTCACCTCCTATGTGACCACCTGGTCACTTTACGGTTTCAGTATAACAGAAAAAGACTGCTGGTTCAATATGAAAATACCAGCAGTCCCACAAGGGCGGATACAATAATTGTTTTGATTGGATCTTTTTTGAAACGATGAACCGCCAAGAAGGCAGTCACGGCAATCACTGCACTGCGAGGATCCACCGGCAGTGCCCATAGGTCTGGATCGGCCAATGGGTCATGGAGCAGTGCTGTCCGTCCTATGTAAATAGCAGCTCCGGCAATGAGTCCAACCATGGCAGGCCGGATCCCGGCAAAGATCGATTTCGTCAGCGGATGTTCCTTGTGTTTGGCCCAGAAATTCGACAGACCAACAATGATCAAGAGTGATGGCAGCGCCACCGACCCAGTTGCTACGAGGGATCCGAACACACCAGCGACGCGGAATCCGACGAATGTAGCCGCATTAATGCCAATGGCTCCTGGGGTCATTTCAGCAATGGCCACGATGTCGATAAACTCTGCATTGGTCAACCAACCGTGGCTGACGATTTCGTGTTGGATTAAAGGCAGCATAGCATAGCCACCGCCGATGGTAAACAGTCCGATGCGGAAGAACACCAAAGCAAGTTCCAGCAGAACCATCAGTGCACCTCCTTGCGAGCGAATACATAGTACATGAGCCAGCCCGTAATAGCACCGCCGATTAAGAGATAGACCACATGGATGGAGGTAAAAAGGCTCAGCAAAAAGACCACACTGGTCAATGCTAAGGAGCGCTTATCGCGGATTGTGCGGAGACCGATGCGCAGAGCCGCTGCCGCCACGAGCCCTACCACAGCGGCACGGATGCCACTAAAGGCCCGCAAAACCCAGATGGATTCCTGCAACTGCTGGAAAAACGATGCAATGGAAATGATGATGACCAAGGAGGGTGCGATCACGCCAGCGGCGGCCGCCACAGCGCCCAAGGGGCCGGCCATGCGATTACCGAGAAAGATGGCCGTGTTCACCGCGATGATGCCCGGAACCGACTGGCCCAATGCATAGATATCGAGAATATCCTGTCGGTCCGTCCAACCCCGCCGGTCGATGACTTCCTTTTCGATGAGCGGTAACATGGCGTAACCACCGCCGAAGGTGAAAAGACCAATGCGAAAAAATGAAGAAAACAACTGCCACAACACAGCGCCACCTGCCGGTGGCTGGGTAGTATTCTTCTGCTTCATGAACGATTGCACTCCTTTCGGAAACGATGGCAAGCAATGGACCCCTGTTTCCCATCCTGCCGGAGAGCCAAAGAATACCGACTCCGGAGAAGGTGCCCAAGGGTCCCAAGCCTCACAAAGTGGCTCCTGGATCCACAGGGACACGCAGGCCTGCCCATCATGAGCCAAGTTTGAAACTGGACTAGAATAACGGAATGACAGCACGCAGTGCCGCCCGGTAGGCAACGCCTGTAGTATCTTCCCTGTGCTCAAATTGGGTAACATAGGCTACCTCTATATTAGCGCCTAACTCGAATCCCTGCGGCATGGCCACAGCGGCATCCGCATGCAAACCGTAATGGTATTCAGGTATGCCAGCCATGAACGGTTGTTCGGCCATGCGCGTCCGATCCCATTTGATCAGCTGGCGAGAACCGTCGTCCTCGGCCCCGAAACCACGGAAGAAAGCACCGCCTTTCCACTGGATATCCCACTGGTTCAGAGAACCGCGGACTTCCAGCCACAGCTCCTGGACGTCGTCTCCCAAAGGATGACCAATGGACGCTTGATCTAGCGAATATGTAGTATCGAGATTGCCGTTAGAATAGGCATAATTGCCAACACGGCTGTATTCCACGAGCCACCAAGGACCTTCCACACCAACAACAAGGCCCCAAAGAGGCGGGTTCCCGGCATCGGGAACCATGGGAAACTCATTGACTAAAAACTCGCCATAAAACGCTAGATCCTCCCAAGTGTACTGGGCGTCGACCATGACCAGAGCATTGTTTGGTACGGAAGAAACGCCGGGCATATATTTGGCAGCATAGTAAGGCACGAAGGGTCCCCAGTCAAAAATGAAATCACCCGGGAAGCTGGAGTCCGTAACCACCGCTTCCCCCACACCAAAAGCGAGCTGCGGCAGTACCTGCCAGTCCAAATAATGCAGCCCCAGGCGCTTATAGTCCTCGGCCACGGCAAGATCGCCGTGGAGTTTCGTATAGTTCCACTGGGAACCGCCGAAGGAATACCCCGCCTGCAAGAACGTGTTTTGTCCCGGGTTCAGCAGCAGTGAACTACGGCGGGCTCGCCCGACTGTGGTATCAAGGCGTCCAACAAACACTTCGAGATGATCTGTTACGTCATAATGCAGACCAGCCTTCCACACTTCCGTTCCAAAGGCATCGAGATCTTGCATGCGGCCGAAGGCAGCGATGCCCAGATCTACCTGGGCCCGCTCCAAAATCGGGAGGCTCGCCTCCACGCTGAGACGATTGGTCAACCGGATCATTTCCCATTCCACTGTGAGTTCGCCAGCGCTGGCAGAATGGGTTAGTACTAGAAGCATACAGATGGCGAAAACTAGAGATTTCACGGGTTCATTCACTCCTTTTGAAAAATCGGCATCGTTGGTAATAAAGCTACGCTGCATCAGGATCTTTGAACTGGCGGGCATACAAGCGTTTGTACAATCCGTCCTGCTCCATCAGCTCGTCGTGGGTACCAAACTGGACAATTCTACCTTCTTCAAGAACGGCAATTTTATCGGCATCCTTGATGGTGGAGAGGCGGTGTGCTACGACAATGGATGTCTTGTCTCTCATCAAGGTTTGGAACGCCTGTTGGATGAGGTGTTCCGTCTCCGTGTCCACACTGGAGGTTGCTTCATCCAGGATGAGAATCGGAGCATCCTTGAGAATGGCCCGTGCTATGCTGAGCCGCTGTTTCTGACCGCCAGAGAGCTTGACGCCGCGTTCACCAATGGCCGTATCATAGCCATCCTCCAGTTCTGCAATGAAGCCATGGGCGTTGGCTAACTGCGCCGCGCGTTCCACGTCTTCGTCCGTAGCCTGCGGGTTTCCATAGAGCAGATTGTCCCGGACCGTGCCATTGAATAGAAACACATCCTGAAGAACAACACTGATGTGCTTACGCAGCGACTGGAACGAAAGATCGCGAATATCATGCTGATCAATGAGAATGCGACCAGCATCGGTATCATAGAACCGGGGAATCAGGCTGATAATCGTCGTTTTACCAACGCCCGTTGGCCCCACCAACGCCAGCGTTTCACCGGGATTGACCTGGAACGAAATATCTCGCAGGACAGGCGCGTTCTGGATGTAA
>SLOZ01000387.1 GCA_007132255.1 Limnochordia bacterium
CTGATCTTTTCTTTGATTTTCTCAAGCTGTTTCTTTGGCAACCCGGGAGGCGTATTGAACCGAAACGGGTGGGACGCGCAGCCATGGGGGCACAACCTTCGCTAATAGAATCTCCACCGAACGGTACTTTTGACCGCCCAGTGACCATAATTGGTGTGAGTACACGGGAACTCTTCACAATCACGGCAGGAAAACGATGGGACATGTAAGAATAGTCTATAGGCGTGACGCAACATCGGCGTTGGCGATGAACGTGTTCTTGCTATCGTCCCTGAGGGTGATTAAGAGCAGAGCTTTTGTCAACGATATGCCATTCACCAAAGTGTTATTCAATTTTGAAATTCGTTAGGAATTTGAGAAGACTGTGAGTTTCAACATTATAATGGAATTACGTACTTCGTACTCTGAATGGGAAGCAGCGCGCAAGCCCATCAGCGATGGCTGGCGCATGACCGATTTCCGCAAAATACGCGACGGCAAACGAATCAAGGTGTTCCGGTTCCATGCCGCCAGCTCATTCCCCGAGACTGCCGTGAAAGGAGAGTGTTCCACACTGAGTATCCTATTGGTTGACGGCTCATTGGATAGTCGATTTCATATTCGCTCTCTACTCACGCGTGCTGGTTACAAAGACGTCACGGCTTTGCAGTCCTGCCGTGAAGCGAAACGTGTTTTAACGCAAAGCAATCCTCTTCCATGCAGTGTAGACCTCATTATTATCCATTTCGACGAACTGGGTCTGGAACTTTGCGGCCTTTTCCAGCAGCACTCACATACCCGTGAAACTCCCATTATCGCCCTCACTGATGAAGAAGACAACGAACTGATCCGCTTAGCCTTCGGCATGGGTATCCGTGATCTGCTGACCCTACCGCTGCAGCCAGAGGCCTTTGTTGCGAAGGTCCGCCAACAACTGCGGTTCAAGTACGAGCGAGATGGATTTCTGGCTCAACAGCAGCAGATGCAGGAAGTTGCTCAACAGCTTCAGGAAGCCAACTTAATACTGCAGAAGCTGTCATCCTTAGATGGCTTGACGGGTGTAATGAACCGGCGAAGCTTCGATGAGCTTTTGGTCAGTGAGTGGAAACGTGCCGCCCGTGACGGCTATGGGCTGTCTCTCGTTTTGGTGGATATTGATTTTTTCAAGCAGTTCAATGATCTCTACGGGCATGTTAAAGGGGACGAATGTTTGAAACGTGTTGCTGCGGCTCTGGAAGCCAACCTGAAGCGCGCCGGAGATGCCGTAGCACGCTTTGGCGGCGAAGAGTTTGTGGCTGTGCTTCCCAACACAGATGAAGAAGGCGCTGAACAAGTGGCAGAAACCCTGCGCCAAGCCATACTAGAGTTGAATATTCCCCACGAAGACTCCGTGGTCCATGATACCGTAACAGTGAGCTGCGGTACAGCAACGCTGCATCCCAATATCTGGGGTAACCCCGAGCATCTGCTGGCTATGACCGACGAAGCGTTGTATGAGGCCAAACGTTCCGGCCGCAATCGCATGGTGGCGTATGGGACCAAGACGAGCCGCGGTGCAGCGCCATCTGCTCCCAAACAAGACCGGGAACTGCAGGCCGTCAAAAATCAATTACGCGCCCTTGAACGCCTGGTCCGTTCAACGCTGGCTCCGGACAACCAAAGCAAAGGAACCAATCCACAGCGAACACTACCGTCCTTCAGCGCAAATCTGACCCCTGAAGAGCTCCGTGAGCTGCGGAAATTGGGCGAAACACCCAATCAGGCCGCCGATGAGGATCCGGAATCAGATCAAGGCTGCAAAACAGAGAAGCGGCGGGATGATGCAGCAGGATCCGCGAACACCAAAGCAGCGGACGAGTCCGCCGCAGCTGCACCGGAAGATGGGCCTGACGATGGCTCCTCCCAGCATGATGGCAGCCAAGACCATCAAGGCGATACAGACGGTACAGACGGTTCAGACGGTCACGCCAACGAACACGTTCGCACGACGGCGATCGGCCCGAGCAAAGACAAAGCGCCGCCAGCAGCAGCAGGCCATGAGAATGACGAACGAACGCCGGCGGCGGTCTCGCAGCAGCCCACGGCGGAGAACAGTGCTGCACACTTGGCTGCGGAAACCGAACAATCCGTATGGACTCCATTCTTTGATCAAACTTCGCATGCCGTGGTCCAAGTGGATACTCTAGGCCAAATCGTCCAGGGCAACCCAACCTTCTTCTTGTCTTTTTGGCCGGTGGCTAACGAACGCGGAACGTCGACAAGCAGCGGTGTCAAGAATGGTCTGCAGGCCGTTGCAGACCACCGTAGGAGAGACGGCATTGGTCTTCCTCTGCAGCAGCTCCTATCCAAAGAGGATCGGGAACATCTGCAGCAGGCTCTGCAGGATGTGCTGGATGGTTCTTTGGTAACGGTGACCGTGGATGCTCGGACAGCCGCCGGTAGCAGTTGGTGGCAGTGGGAGATCATGAAGTTGGGCAGCGATACTGCCCCATCACAGGGAGCCCTGCTCTTTGGACGCGACATCACCGCCGCTAAGGAGCTCGAGGAGAAACTGGCGTTACGAACAAAGATGCTCAAGCAATTGAGCAATCTTGGCTAAGATGCTATCCGACGGTGCCTGAGGCACAAGTGTGCAGGTGGTAGTGGCACGAGTGGTACCACTGACCCAGACCCGCTGGCATAAGATGCAGGTAGTGTTGGTGATGGAGTGGAGGTACGCTTCAGGAATTTGAGCCCCAGCCGAACTCGTTCTACGTTGTGAAACGTAGAGCCTATTGGGTGGGGCCTTGCTCTGCACGCGCTTCCGTGGGTGGTTAAGAATCGCCGTTTTTGACCTGGTATGTGGGAATGAATGGAAGCGGCGAAGAGCAATTGGGAGCCATTGAGTTTGTACGAGGCCACACCTGTTGGTTTCTTTTGCCGGATCATTCAATGCAGAGACTGCAGAAAACCCCCGATGAACTCGGCAGAACGCACCTGGTGGCCCTGGGGATCCACGGACTTCGACGGAATTTCGTGCAACAGCGCTCCCGGCACATCCTGCTGCAGCTGTTCGGCGTAGGCGAAGGGGTGAATTGGATCCTGCTGGTTACCGAGAATCAAGGCCGGGATACTGTGGTTGTCTAGAACCTGCAGGCTGTGTTTACCCTCGATGGGGACCTGCGATGGGATACGGCGCAACCGCTCCACAAACGCTTCTGCCCTCGGCTGGTCGAACTGACCCAGAAGCGATTCTGCTGTGGCTGGATACTCTGCCCTAATCTGTTTGAACCCTTGGAAATCTCGAAATATCTCTTTTCCCTCTTTGGCACCGTATGCCCAGATCAACTGCCCGATATAGGCGAATATCTGCAGGTGTTCGGGAAACGCCTGGTACAAAAACGCCGGGCGGACCAAAACAAGCCCCTTGGTTCGCTCCGGGTACTGCACCGCCATCGCTAGGGCAATGCCAGCGCCCATGGAAATACCACCCAGGATAGGCTTCTTAATCCCCAGATGATCTAGAAGCGCCCAGGCATCTGCTGCGAAGGCTGCGAAATTGAGCTTCTGCTCCGGACTCACGGGTTCGGTACGTCCATGGCATCGGCAATCCATGCTGAGGACACGGCATTGGGAGTGACCGGGGAACAACTGCAGGGGTTGGTCGGCATCGCCGCCGAGCCCGTGAAGAAACAAGAATGGATGACCCTGCCCCTGTTCTTGGTAGTGAAACCTGATGGAGTCATGTTCGAATACAGGCATATCTAGCTACCTCCGCTCAGAATTAGGTTGTGTTCTTGGTCTTTGTTAGCGATAATCATCCCTTCAGCCCTGTTCCATATGGAACAGGGCCGGGTTGACCACCGACCTCGAAATGCCTTTTAATCGGTGTTTTGCCGTGGTGAATCATGCACTATGGGGGCCGGGACACGTCGACCCAGCAGGCCTGTTTGAACACCAACGTCAATGATCGGCCAGGTCTAGGGCCGTCATGATGCTTTGGATGTACGTCACGGCTGCCGGTGTTTGTTGCTCGGAAAATCCATGCAGCACAAAAGGCCCTTGGTAGGGCGAGTGCTTGAGCAGCGTTAGGTAATGGGCGAAGTCCACATAGCCGGTACCGGGGATCACGTCATCATGAGTCTCCTGTTCTTTGAGATCTTTCCCGTGAGCCAGAACAATGTCACTGCCTAAGAGGTCAAAAGCTTCCGCCAGCGTGGATTTCCTGGCCTCAGGCGCACAGTGCAGGAGCAAGTTTGCTGCATCGACAATAATCTTGACCCGCTCTGTCGGCAGTGTGTCCAGCAGTTTCCTGGCACTGGCAGCGGAATGAACAATATTGTTGTATTCTGGCTCGACACCCAGGATGCACTGGCTGGATTCTGTTATCTGCAGCAGCCGTTCCAAGGCGCTTAGCATCTGGTTCCACGCTTCCGGTGTGCGATTGTTCGGGTGGAAGGCCCACATGTTTGAGGGGTCCTTGGTCCCTGTACATAGCGTAATGAGGTTCGTTCCAAGGCTTGGTGCCACTTCGGAAAGACGGCGCACATAATCTTCGCCTTCCTGGACAATCTGTGGATCATCGTGGATAATGTTATACGTGCCCGACAGTGCCGCCACTCGGATCTGGCGCCTGTCCAGAGCAGCCTTCGCAGCTGCCAACCTGTTCGCCCGCTCTTCCTCTTCTAGATAGAGTATCGTTGGATCCATGAACTTATATTGCACCCAGGAAAATCCATGTTTGGCAACCTCATCCAGTGTTTGCTCCAGCGATGGTCGTGTAAACGTACGCGTAAATATGCCTAATTCCACTCATACCACCCCTTTCATACTCTCGATCTGTTCCCATTGGCCACTGGCCACAGAGCGATTGATCGCAGCCATGGTTTTCATTGCCGCTAAGCCGTCCACTGCATCAGGGTTGGGCTGCCGATCATGAAGAACGGCATCAGCAAAGCCTTCCACTTGCCGGCGGTACACTTGAGCATCCTCACCCAAAACACGCCGGTATTCACCGGTTGCGGAGGAGAAGCATTCCACATCACTGGATTTGAGGTACCAAGGTAGATACGTCTTACCGATAACACTTCCCTTTTCGCCATAGATCTGAAATCCTTCATGCCAGTCCATGCGCACAGCTACGGTCAGATCGAGATGACCCACACTGCCATCAGCGAAGCGGACAGCCACGAACCAGCAGTGGGCGCCAAACCGTTGAACCCACTGGGCCTGTACGGCCGCTATTTCTCCTCCTAAGTAACGGGCTGTGTCCACCAGGTGGCTGCCGTGCGTTAACATGAAATAACGGCGGCGGTCGGTCTCCTTGGGATTGTCCTCGGGGACCTGGCGTTGGTCACTGGCAACAGGAACTGGCAGCAGGGAGTCGGTCATGGTGTAACGATAGGTCGAGTCGCAGTACCATGCTTTTAGAGCCAGCTGTCCACCCATCTCCTCTTGGATGAAACGGCGCGCAAAGGCAATTCCCGGATCATACCGTTTCATGTTGGCCACCTGCAGTTTCAGACCGGAACGCTGCACTTCTCGCTGAAGCATTTGGCATTCCTCAATACTAACTCCCAGCGGTTTTTCTTTTTTTTTTTGCTTGCCGGCGGCCAAAGCCCGAAGCGATAACGGTATGTGGAATGCGTCTGCTGTGGCGATGAGAACTGCGTCAACCTTAGGATCAGCCAGCATCGCGTCGAAGTCCTTGTAGCTCTTCTGCGGCTCATGGACACAGGCCATGCGCTGCAGAAGGTCGGCGGCGGTGTCACAGATGGCATACAACTCTGCATTGTTAGCCTTACGGCATGCTTCAAGATGCGCATTTTGGGAGATGGGACCACAGCCCACAACACCGATGCGCAGAGCAGCTTGCGTCGTAGCGCTCATTGCATTACCTCCTCGAAATTGTCTTCGCAAACGCTAACACTAGCGCTATAGCGATGCGGACTCAGAGCATCAACATGCCCTCGTTGGGCACACTATCCGGAATCATCCGGATATCCGTCATCCCTCCATTTGGAAGGTCTCGGAGTTACTCTGGAGACGGAAACCTCCAGCACCTAACTAGAGATTCGCCGTTTTGAGACGTCTTCCTTGCACCCTTGTTTCATTAAGAACAATCGGTGGTTTACGACCGAATGCAAAACGCCGTTTGCAGGACACTCCTTCCAGTCGAACTGTTAAGGTTGACCACTGCAATACGTCTATGCAGCCGACGCCCACGTCCGTAACCTGACACCGTGAGCTATAAAAACAGGCTGCCTGCGTTCTAGAAACGTGTTGATAAAGTGCCCTGGCGAGCTCATAGCCAGAGACTCGAAATCGCTTTAGCAGCGATTTCACCGAGGTGTTCGGCATGAGTTTGCTCGGGATACTGGGACAATCAACGCGTTCCTAGGCAGGCCTGTTCTTCCCGTGATGATGTCCAGCGTGTGGTTGCATGGCTCCGACCTCTTGGTAGAGGGATTCGCTGGCCACCATGGAACCTTAACGTGTCCGATCTTAAGCGTGTTCGCTCTTACTTGCTTTAGCTGCAGAGTTGCTCACACGGCGACACTGGCCGTCATTCACCGCTGCGGCAGTCCCGAAGATCTCTTCTTGAAAGACAGGTGAACCCAATGATCATCAGCGCCAGTCGGCGTACAGACATACCAGCTTTCTACGGATCATGGTTTATGGAACGCCTAAAAGAAGAAGTGTTCTGTGCCCGTAATCCCATGAATCATCGGCAGGTCAGCAGGGTTTCGTTATCGCCGGATGTGGTAGACTGCATCGTCTTCTGGACCAAAGATCCGCGTCCGTTCTTGCCGTACCTTCGTTCCATCGAACGTCTTGGTTACACGTTCTACTTCCAGTTTACGCTGAATGCCTATGGCAGAGCGATGGAGCCCGGCATTCCAGAGCAGCAGGAAATCATTGAGACATTTCAGACGCTGGCAGGAACCATCGGCAGGGAACGGGTTCTCTGGCGCTATGATCCGATCATCCTAACCACCGAATATGATGAACACTACCACCACGAGACATTTCACCGGCTAGCCGAGCAGCTCTGCCCACATACAGACCTCTGTACCTTCAGTTTTCTGGATCTCTATGCCAAAACCAAACGGAATCTCAAGGAGTTCACCCTGAGCGAGGTGGCTCCGGAACGACGAGCAGATATGGTCCGAAGACTGCGTTCTGTGGCGGACCACTGCAATCTTACATTAAAGAGTTGTTGTGAAGCTGCCGGACTGCAGGAGCTCGGCATCCCCGCGGGCGCTTGCATTGACAAACAACGCATCGAGAGGCTGCTTGGCAAACCTTTGCGGGTCAAGCGTGACCGCAACCAGAGGGTTGGTTGTGGCTGCGCGGCCAGCATCGACATGGGTGCCTATAATACCTGCCTGCATGGCTGTCGCTACTGTTATGCCAACGTCAGCCAAACGGCCGTAGCTGCCAATAAGGCGGCCCACAATCGATATTCACCACTACTGGTCGGGGATCTCCAGGAGGGCGACGCGGTGAATGACCGTAAGGGATAGCGTTCTTGAGTACCATCGCGTTCTTCGGTACCATGGCCTTCTTGGGTACCATAGCGTTCTTGGGTACCATGGCGTTCTTGGGTACCATGGCGTTCTTTGTTGGACTGCTGCTGTGAAAGCGATCCGACGCGCCGCGGCGTTCCCCTTATTTGACACTGAGTTCCTACTTTTTTACAGGTACCTGGTTTGTGGAAATAGATGGGGAAGCCTCTGATTCTCGCTTGTCCTCTGCAATCAGCACCAAAAAACGCCTTCTCCAAGAACTATGGAGCGAGGCGCTAAGGCGTCTTGTGTTAGTATGAGAAGTGACATTCCTACCCATGGTGATATTCCTACCCATGGGGAGACTTTAAGCAAGGGGACATGCTGCCATGGCGTCCGTGGTTTTCATTGGTGCCGTCGATGCCCATGGCGATTTCCCACTTGATCAGCGAGCCGAAATACCTAATAGTGCATGTATGTAACAGGCGAAATCTCCGATCTCTTTGCGATCAACTCCTAAGTCCTGCCGCCACCCGATATCGCGGTCTAATGTCCGCAAGTACCGGGCAAGAATATCGCACGATGCGATAAAGGCGTCATGGGCTTGGGTACGCGTTTCGTCCATGGCCATACGCTGCTGAATGTCGGCCAGTTTCCAGTCAGTTCGCAGTCTAGCGTAGAACACGCCATCCTCAATCAGCTGCTGCCAAAGCGTGAGAGCATCTTCGTCGCCTTGGCTTTGCTCCTTGGCTTCCACATAGATAGTCTGCGCTTGTTTCCATTCCATGATGGTCCCTCCCAAAAATCCTGACACGACCGTGCATCCTGCGCCCAACGATGCTGAACAAACACCGCCATTTTAGCCAAATCTCTGTCGATGCATACTTCCACCCGTAAGGGCTTATTCCCTGCCTAGCTCCAGACGCATTTCACAGTGGTCGTTCGGAGACTGCCGGGACAGCGATGGATCCCCGGCGCCTTGATTCGGGCAGGTGAAAACAGGCCTCTATCTACAGATCGTGGGCTTTGTTGGTCTTGGATACAACAGGCTCCGCCATAGGAGGCTGTTGGGCGCTCGAGCACGGTATCAGCTCAATCTCATGGAACTGCATTAAATGTGCATTCAAGGAACCTACCGGAAGCGTGACCAGCCTGCTAGCAGGCTGGTCACTGCGCTACAAACGACTGGTTTCTTCAATGAACCCCGATCAACCCACTGAGTCTGCTATGATAGTACTTAAGTGCGTCAAGGGGGCTTTTTACGCTCAACTAGCAGGCCTGTTGGACAGCCGAGTCCCAACGCCCAAAGTTGGCAGTTCAGCTCGGAGAA
>SLOZ01000317.1 GCA_007132255.1 Limnochordia bacterium
AGCTCCTAAAGCCAAGGCGAACAGACCCAAATACGGACCCGCCATCTGGTCACTGGAAACGGCAAATGCACCTTCGACTGTATTGAACTTCATGGCTTTGCGTGTCTTCTTGGTTACAGGTTGCGTTTGCGGCATAGGGCTACCTCCATCGAGTGGACCGATCTATATACCATGCAGCTATTGTAGCACACTTTCCCCGCGGGCGTAAAAAAGAAGACCGGCAAAAATGCCGATCTCCTGAGGTTTCGTTATTCTCCTGCCCGCTTGAGCAGCAATTCCCACTGTTTATCCACTTCAGCCTGAATTTCGCCACGCAAGTCTTCCATGCCGGGCTTAAACAGGTGACGGAAGCGGCCTTGCGGTTTCATCCAGTCGTCCATGGAGATCTTGTTCTTTGGCTTGTAGTTGATCTTCCACTCGCCGTTCTCCACTTCATAAATCGGCCAGAAGCAGCAATCCATGGCGTCTTTACTGACTTGAGCAGCAGCATCAGAAGGAATAGCCCAACCGAGGCGACAAGGAGCAAACACGTTGAGGAAAGCTGGTCCTTCGACATTGAACGCCTTCTCAGCTTTGCGAGCCAAGTCAACTAGGTTACCGACACTGGCCTGGGCTACATATGGAATGCCATGGGCAGCCATGATCGTAGTCAGGTCTTTGCGGTACTGTGCTTTACCGGGGCGAACCGTACCCGCCGGAGTCGTGGTGGTATGGCTACCGCGAGGTGTCGCACTCGAGCGCTGAATACCGGTGTTCATGTAAGCTCCATTATCGTAACAAACATAGACCATATTGTGGCCGCGTTCCATGGCGCCAGACAATGACTGAAAGCCAATGTCATAGGTACCACCGTCGCCACCGAAGGCTACAAACTTAATCTCTTTATCTACTTTGCCCTGACGCTTCAGCGACTGGTAAGCAGCCTCGACACCACTGATCGTGGCAGCCGAGTTTTCAAATGCGTTATGAATGAAAGGTGTTTTCCAAGCGGTGAAGGGATATACCGTAGTGGTAACTTCCATACACCCAGTGGCACAGCCAGCCACCACGTCAGACTCAGTGGCTCCCAGTACCATCTTGATCACCTGGGGAAATCCGCATCCAGCGCAGGCGCGGTGGCCGGAGCTGATGCGCACAGGCCTATTTGCTAAGGTCTTCAGGTTTAGTGCCATGCTGACATCACTCCCTTACTCCGAGATAATTCACATACTGGTCAACCTTGCCAGTTTCTTTGATTTCCAACAGTTCTCGGTAGGCCTGTTCGATCATGTGGAGATCGATGTCGCGGCCACCCAAGCCGTATACATAGTTGGTCACCAATGGACGAGTTTCCATGTCATACATAGCTGCCCGCAGTTCACTAAATACAGGGCCGCCCAACGAAGCGAAACTGTCAGAACGATCAAGCACACCAATGACATCAACATGCTTCAAAGCTTCTTTCAATTCTTCGTAAGGGAACGGACGGAACACGCGAAGCTTCAATAGACCGGCCTTAATGCCTTCTTTGCGGAGATTATCCACGACGACTTTGGCCGTGCCAGCCGTGGAGCCTAAGACCACGATGGCTACGTCAGCATCGTCTAAACGATACTCTTCGAAGAAACTATACTTGCGTCCGCTGAGCTTTTCATACTCCTCGGCAATCTCCAGGATCACAGGCTTAGCTTTCATCATGGCATCAGCTTGGGCTACCTTGGTTTCAAAGTAGAAGTCCTGTAGAGCCAAGGGACCCACGGTGATCGGATTGTCCACGTCCAAGAGATTACGAGGAATCTTATAGGTGCCAAGGAAATCCTTGATGGTCTTGTCATCCAGAGTATTAACAATTTCCATGCCATGGCTGATAATGAAACCATCCGTTGTTACCATGGCTGGTAAAAGCACGTCAGGATGTTCCGCAATTCGGATCGCTTGGAACATATTGTCATAGGCTTCTTGAGCATTCTCAGAAAAGATCTGAATCCAGCCGGAGTCTCTAGCACCCATGGTATCACTGTGGTCACAGTGGATATTGATAGGACCGCTGAGAGCACGGTTCACAACAGGCATCACGATGGGAAGACGAGTTCCCGATGCGATGTAAAGAATTTCCCACATCAAAGCCAATCCATTAGCGGATGTGGCAGTCATTGAACGAGCTCCAGCAGCTGCAGAACCAACAACGGCACTCATGGCACTATGTTCGCTCTCCACTGGAACATATTCGGTATTAACGAGACCATCCGCAACATACGTTGAGAAGATCTGAACAATTTCAGTCTGGGGAGTAATGGGATAAGCAGCAACCACGTCAGGTTCTATCTGACGCATGGCCAATGCCATGGCTTCGTTGCCGGTTAGGGCTTGCCGTTCTTGTTTTGCTGCCATCTCTTTCACTTCACTCATACCGCAGCCTCCTTTTCTTAGTCATTCTTCTTGGCTTCAGCCTCAGTCGTCAGTGTAAGAGCCACAACCTTAGGAGGACAAACGGCTACACACAATCCGCAGCCCTTGCAGTGCTCTAGGTCAATGCCTACAACCTTGCCATCTTCAACGATGATGGCCATGTCTGGACAGTACGCCCAGCATTGCATACAATCAATGCATCTATCGCGATGGTGAATCGGACGATTGGTCCGCCAATCACCGGTCATGAAATGTTCTGCTGTGCCACCTTCAGGAATAATACCGCCGTGAGGAAGGGTCTTCCATCCTTGGCCTTTTTTGATCGGCATTTCGCGTCGTTCGGTCATTCGCCCTTCACCTCCTCATAAGCTCGGCGAATTGCATCCAGGTTGCCTTCAATAATTTCAGGCTTACTCCGGAATTTTTTCTCTAGTTTTACTTTGGTATCTTCCAACAGTTCTTCCAGTTCCAAAACGCCGGTGGCCTTAACTAGTGCACCAATCATTGGTGTATTAGGAATGGCTCGTCCAATACAGTCTTCGGAAATACCATTGGCATCCACAGTGAACAAACGAATGGTGTCATTCGTCAAGTTCAACTTGGGACGCATTTCTTCTGGAGTTTCCGTGGTGTTAATAACAATCACACCATTATCCGGAACGCCAGCCGTGAAGTCGATACTCCCTACGAAAGTGGAATCTAATACCGCCACATATTGAGGGTTCTCAACACTGCAGTGAAGCGTAATTGGTTCGTCGCTGATCCGGTTGTACGAAGCTACCGGAGCACCCATGCGCTCTGGGCCATACTCCGGGAATGCCTGGATGTATTTACCCACAGCAGCGGCGGCCTCCGCCATCAGCAGCGAAGCGGTTTTGGCACCTTGGCCTCCGCGACCGTGCCAACGAATCTCTAACATTTCAGCCACTACAATTCCTCCTTTGCCGCAAAAAAAATTGACACCTCAACATCAAAGTGTGAACGGCATCACAAAGAGCACCGTTGAGATGTATCTGTTCAAAAGGTCTATCCAACTTAGTCTTCTCCATATTCAAACGTATTCCTTCTTTATTTTTTTGGAAAATGATCATATAAAGGGAAGCTCCCAGCTAGTTGGGCAGTCTCGCTTTGAATGTCGGCTAATTCTGTATTTTCTTTCACAAGGATACGAGCCATAAGCTTGGCGATGGTCTTCATCTCCGTCTCCCGCATGCCTCGCGTCGTCAAGGCCGCTGTCCCAAGACGAACCCCGCTTGTCACAAAGGGGCTTTCCGTGTCAAAAGGGATTGTGTTCTTGTTCACTGTGATTCCGGCTTCCTCCAGCATGTGTTCGGCTTCTTTCCCCGTAAAGCCACTGTGCTTGACATCGACCAGAATCAAATGGTTATCCGTGCCGTCAGAGACAAGACGAAAACCCGCTTCTTTCAGCCCTTCAGCCAACGCATGGGCGTTCGCAATTACCTGATGTTGGTAGTCCACGAAACCATCAGCCAGTGCCTCCCGAAACGCTACCGCCTTGGCAGCAATCACGTGCATCAAAGGGCCTCCCTGCAAACCTGGGAAAACCGCCTTGTCAATGGTTTTGGCCAATTCTTTGGTGGTGAGAATCAGACCGCCGCGAGGACCTCGCAGGGTTTTGTGAGTCGTACTAGTAACCACATGGGCATGTCCCACCGGGTTGGGATGGAGACCCGCGGCGATAAGACCCGCGATATGTGCCATATCCACCATCAGATAGGCTCCCACCTCGTCAGCGATGCCCCGTAGGCGAGCAAAGTCGATGACCCGAGGGTATGCCGATGCTCCCGCCACAATCAGCTTGGGCTCATGCTCCAGTGCTAAGCTGCGGACCTCTTCATAATCCAAAACCTCACGATCTTTCGTCACACCGTAATGCTTAAAGTTAAACCAAAGACCCGAAAGGTTGACGGGACTCCCGTGCGTCAAATGACCGCCGTGACTCAGGTCCATACCTAACACGGTATCTCCGGGCTTCAGCAGAGCCAAGTATACTGCCTGATTGGCTTGAGCACCGCTATGTGGCTGCACGTTGGCGTGTTCAGCTCCAAACAGCTGCTTAGCCCGATCCCGGGCCAGATTCTCAGCCACATCAACATGGACGCAGCCGCCATAATAGCGCCGCCCGGGATATCCTTCGGCATACTTGTTAGTCAGTGGTGAACCAAGAGCTTCTAACACAGCGTCGCTGACGAAATTCTCCGAGGCAATGAGTTCAAGCGTATCTCGCTGCCGATTTGTTTCGTCAAAAATGGACGCGTAGATCTCTGGATCCACCGTCTTCAGGTGTTCGTACAAAATCTTCACTCTCCTTCTCAGGGCCTTTCGGGGAAGCCAAGGACTTCCTAGATCTCACGTTTCGTCCTTCTGCAAACGCTCATATGTGTCCGATAATATCTTGGCATCATCTTCCAAGACGGGGCTCTCGCAGATCAACCAACCACCTACATCATAGTCCAACAACACCTGCAGCACCGCTTCATAGTTCATGTCGGCGTCTGGAAGCGGTACGTGCTTCTTTTCACCCTTCGGACCGTAGTCGATGCCGGAAAGGTGCATATGCATCTGGTTGAGAGCATCGCGGCCGAGATGCTTTTTGATTGCCTCCAACACAGCAGCAAAGTCTTCGTAGGTATTATGTTGACCATTGCTGCGCGCCTGAAGATGGGAAAAGTCCACACACGGATACACACCCGGAATCTCCTGCGATAGCCGCAGGATTTCCGCCACAGTTCCAAACTGGGTGGGTGACCCCGTGGTCTCCGGACGAAGATCCATTTCAATGCCCTCGTCATCCATAATCGTTCGGAGTTCCTTCAACTCAGAAAGCACCTTCCGAAAGACATCTTCGTGGTCATCATCATGGTAAAACGCAGCATGAAAGGTAAGACTGTGCGCTCCTGCGGCCCAGCCAACGCGGGCTGCTTTGAGAATGCGTTCCTTACTGGCGTTAACCTTCTCCGCTTCTCGCGAGTTGAGATTCACGTAATAGGGAGCATGAACCGTGAGTTCGATGCCCTCCTGTTCAGCGACCTCTTTGACCTTTTGAGCTCGCTGTTCCTTCATCTGAACACTGCGGACGAATTCCATCTCCATACAACCAAACCCCAGTTCAGCCAACCATTTGATCCCATTCTCCGTCGACCGTTGTTTAACCGAATGGGGAATGCCAGCGGTTCCGAACCGTAAACTCAATGGCGTCACCTCAGTTCTTCAGTTACCAGGAGTCCAAAGCCGCTTCACTGGAGCCTCAACCACTGGCTCCTCGGCATCAGCCTGCGAGTCCTCGGTCTGAAAGCCAAGGGTCTTACCCAGAATTTCCTGGACTTCCATCATAAGACTCCCGAATTCGAACTCCGCCTCCATCAATTCCCGCAGATAGGGATTAATGTTCATAATCTCGTATAGCTTTCGGACCTCTTCCATTTGGTCCTGGGTAATCTCCTGCCCTTCAGCCTGCTGTTGCTGGAGCTTTTCCTGTTTTTTGTGAAAGTCTCGCAGCATGATTCGGGCCGCTTCATGACTCTCGACGGTTTCGCGAGCTTTGTTCAGTTTTTTGTACGCGTCACTCTGCACCAGGGCATCCGCCAATTCCTGCGCTTTACTCTGAATATCCATGGCATATACCATCCTCTCAAAGTCATGTATTCGCTGAGGCTTAGACGTTGAAGCGGAAACTGATTACGTCGCCGTCAGAAACGATGTACTCCTTACCTTCTAGCCGCCACAGACCTTTCTCTTTTAAGGCGGCCATACTACCATGCTCCATCAGGTCATCATAGGCTGAAACCTCGGCTCGGATAAATCCGCGTTCAATGTCCGAATGGATCTTGCCGGCGGCCTGGCGAGCTGTACTGTTGGCGCGAATGGTCCAAGCTCGCACCTCGTCTTCGCCCACTGTGAAATACGATATCAGGCCCAGATGCTGATAAACCGCCTGCGCCAAGCGGGCAATTCCAGATTCTTCAATGCCCAACTCTTCCATGAACATCTCGGCATCGTCCTGGTCCAATTGACTAATTTCCATCTCTACCTGCGCACTGGCTGCTACGAGCGGCACAGACCGTTCATTGGTCCAAGCCGTCAGGTTATCTTCTTGCGGATAGCCTCCGGCAAGATCACCGTCATCCACGTTAATCAAGATGAGCAGCGGCTTGCGAGTGAGGAAGCCATAACCACGGATGGCAGCCTCTTCCGGCTGGGATAGCTCTACGGTGCGTAGTGGCAGGTCGTTTTCCAATGCGTCTCGGAACTTCTCCAAGACCGCCAACTCCTCCGTACCGCCAGCTCCTTTCATCCGCTGTTTCTGCAGTCGCTCCGCTCTTGTTTCCAAGAGTGCCCAATCCGACAACAGAAGCTCCGCCTGAATCTGATCCACCTCACGCATAGGTTTCACTTCGCCGTCCTCGGTAGCCACCATATCCGAATGAAAACCGCGCACCACTTGCACGATGGCATCAACGTCGCGCACGGCATTGAGGAACTCACTGCCTTTTTTTGTCTGCCCCGGTGTTAAACCAGCAATATCAACCACTTCAATCGTTGCGTAGGTCGTCTTGCGCGGCTTGTACATCTTCACCAAGGCATCGATGCGACTGTCAGGAACCCGAGCGATACCGACGTTTTCTCGGCTGCTGGCCTGGGTTTCCAAATTCGTCAATAACTGAAACAGTGTAGTTTTGCCCACCTGCGGCGTACCCACTAGTCCTATCTTCAATACGCTTCCTCCACCCTGCAGACCCATACCATCATGCTGCACCGCAGTTGCGGTGTTGGTCATGTTGGTCATCTTGGTTTTGTTGGTTTTCAAAGGTTTTGGACGCGGTTCGCCTTAATCGCGCTCAAAACCTTTGATGTATCCATCATGGGACTGCTCGAAATTTCTGCACCCTATTGTATCACATTTTGATCCACTTGTCTGATCTGATCGTCATCAAAACGTTCTACAGACATACCAGTGGGAACGCACCCCCATGGGCACAATTTGAACACTGCCGAAGAACTGGGTCAGCTCTTGGTGTACGTTTTCGATGAAACCGAAATAATCACCGCCTTCGAGACGTTCAATAATGTCCACGAACCAAGATCGCTTCTGGTTATAGTCGTGGAGAATGACATATTCGCTGGCTATGCGATTCATTTCTGCGTACATGATCCGCCGCTCGTTTGGCGGCAGACCATGGGCGACGAACGAAGCGAGAGCGATCTCGTGACTCTTATCAGGCAAGCGAAGACCTTCTAGGACGGACTCTTGGCGAAAGCAAATAGCTTGATTTTCTGGTTTCGAGGCCCCCACGTGCAGCATGGTTGGTTCCACATCTACGCCGGTAACCAGAAACCCTTCACTGTGGAGTACAGACGCTAAGGCACCCGTTCCACAACCTACGTCGACAACACTGCGGTAGCTGCGAAAATCCAGTGCTGCGTCGGCGGTATCAAGAACCTTGCGGAAGTTTCGCTTTTGATAGGAATAAAACAATGCGTAAATTGGGCTGATCGCGCGAAAAACCGACCCGCCTCCCTGTTGCCGTCGCCGAGGATGCAAGATGTCTGTGGTGGAGCTATCTTCACCGGTCGTCTTAGGCTCGGCATGCCGATGCGGGTCACGATCATTCTCGTTATTTGACGGGGTACGGTTCATCACAAAAACTCCTTTGATACGAAACTGATGCATCTCATCAGAAAACTTAGTCACCAGGGTTAATTCGATTTGGTAAACGCCGATGCGCTGAGCTATCTGGTGTGCACAGATTTGGCAGTACGATCTGATTTTACCACAGTCGTGTGAGAGATCAACCGATCTGGAGAACGAAACACACTGCATCATTTGGGAATTATTCCCTCTTACCTGGTTCTTGGTTCTTATTTCCAAATCGTATTCCGAAACCCTCGTGGTTGCGATGTGCTTAGCAACACCCTAGATTCAAAGCACACGTTGTCTAGTTGTTCAGTTGTGTAGTAATTTGGTCGATTAGTAGATTTTCGGATTATGGAAAGAGAGAATTCTGTTGAAGATACCACGAACGCTAAAGCATAAACCTGTGGTCGCCTGTGAAAATTATCAGAACATTGACGGCAGACCGGCTTACAAGTCTGAAGCTAGGGGGTTGTCGGTTGGCTTAGCCCAGTGAAACGACCGGGGCCGCACCGAATTGGACTGCAGGGCGATGCCATGACCGTGGAGATTTGTGCCGACAATCCGCACATCGAAGAGGGCTTAAAGTTGGTACAGCAGGCTTTCAGAGACGATGATGAACCCTTGGGAGAATTGCTGCAGACACTGGCCAGCGTTCTCGGGCAGATGGGTTATCGTGCTCTCTAAATGGGGCACTGCAGACGA
>SLOZ01000407.1 GCA_007132255.1 Limnochordia bacterium
AGCTCTGGGTACCGGACTGCTCCCGATGGCGAATCCATCATTTTCACTTTGGAGTACGCTGATGTAGTCGTACCGCGAACAGCGAACGTCGAATTGGTTCAGCAGTATTGGCAGGAAGTTGGCCTGAATGTCCGTGTTCGTGAGGCCTCAGGCGAACTGATGGGCGAACGTGCGCCGGCTAACTTGGTCGAAATATCTAACTGGCAAGGCGACCGCGGAACGCATATTATGTTCCAGGCAGCTGCCCGCTACTTCATCGTTGCTGAAACCTCTGGCTGGGAAGGTCATCAATGGCCGCTCTGGGCTGATTACTGGAACAGCGGCGGTGACATGGGTGAAGAACCTCGCCCAGAAGTTCAAGAGATGTACGGTTGGTTCCTAGAGTTTCTCCAGGAAACAGATGAAGACCGTCAGGTCGAGTTGGCTAAGAACATTCTCCGTTCCAATGCCGAGAACCTTTGGCTTATCGGTACCGTGGGTGGCATCCCCCATCCTATCATCGTTAACAAAGACCTCCGCAACTTCCCGGATGAAGGTCTCTGGGGTTGGGATACTACCAGCAGCCAGAACCGTCACATGGCCCAATTGTTCTGGGATCGGTAAGCGGCATTCTATGGTTTACCCGTAACATTCAAGCCCCTGAGAATTCAGGGGCTTGTTTTTTTTTGATTGCTATGCTCGCGTCTTGACTCGGCTGCCGAGTACCCTTCGACTCCGAACGCTGTAACCTTAACGGTCTCCCACAGCCGCATAATGCTCCATGAGACGTATTGACCGATGCCCACAATACTCGCTCGCACCTATGATGTTCGACGGCTTGCCATGCACTCCAATGACAACACTGGTGTACCAGAAAAGAATTGCGCCTTGGCATTTCTCATCAATGCCAAGGCGCATTCTTTTCTACCGTTATAGATCCGGCCACCGCATCGATACCCAACCCTATGCCTTGGTCTTACTGCTCGGGAACCCCCGCCCATAGAACATGGCACTACAGACGTTTATCTGGGTCGATCAGGGCATCATCCGTCACCGCCGCTGAGATTGCTTCATCCAAAACATGTTTTTCTTCCACTTCCTGCAGACGCCGCTGCACTATCTCCTCCACCTCATACTCCTGGGAAAACCCTACATATAACGAATAGATCATCAAGAGAAGGATCAATGCGAATGGAGCGCCCGTAATCACCGCTGCCGTCTGCAGGGCAGTCAGACCACCACCGATGAGCAGCGTTGCAGCCACTACACCTTCCATTATGGCCCAAAACACACGCTGGGGTACAGGCGAATCTAACTTGCCGCCTGACGTTAAATGATCCACGACCAGGGAACCGGAATCCGATGAAGTGATGAAGAACACGGTGACCAGAATAATACCGATCAGCGACAACAGTGGTGTCCAAGGCAGGTGCTCTAACATGGCAAATAAGGCAATGGAGACATCGGCCTGCACTACAGACACAATGTCAGCGATTCCAGTGGTTTGCAGACTGATGGCCGTCCCACCAAACACAGACATCCAGAAAAATGACAACAGAGTCGGAATAAGCATGACCCCGAGCACAAACTCCCGTACTGTGCGGCCTTTGGAAATCCTGGCTATGAACATGCCGACGAACGGCGACCACGAAATCCACCAAGCCCAATAGAAAATGGTCCACGCTCCCTGCCAGTTCGTGTCCTTAAATGTCTCCGTCCACATACTCATGGACGGCAAAGCTGCCACATAGTTACCGAGGTTCTGTGTGAATGCACTGAGGATAAAGACCGTGGGTCCGACAAATAGAATGAAAAGCATAAAGATTCCGGCCAAACCCATGTTCAGCTCGCTGAGTCGCTTCACACCACCGTCCAAGCCCAAGACTACAGAAATGGTAGCCAAGCCGGTAATTCCGGCGATCAACATCACCTGCACTGTCGTGCTGATCGAAACATCGAACAAAAAATGGAGGCCCGCGTTGACCTGCGCCACACCCAATCCGAGGGATGTGGCCAAGCCCATAAGGGTAGCCAATACCGAAAGAACATCGATGGCGTTACCCCAGAACCCATAGATTTTATTGCCAATTAAAGGGTAGAAGACCGATCGGATAGTCAGCGGCAACCCCCGGTTATAGGCAAAGAAGGCCAGGCCCAGTCCCACAATGGCGTAAATGCCCCACGGATGGAGCCCCCAATGCAGGTATGTCGTAACCATGGACGCCTGAGCTGCTTCTGGTGAATTGGGTAGAATATCGCCAAACATTGGTGACGGCAGGCCTAAGTGCAGTAAGGGTTCACCCACACTCCAAAAGAGGAGGCCAATACCCATCCCTGCACTGAGCAGCATGGCAAACCAACCAAACGTGCTGAATTCTGGCTGCGCCTCTTTCCCGCCAATGCGGATACTGCCGAACTTACCCAGAGCAAAATAGATCGCAGCAAGAACAAATAGGTTCGCTGACAGGATAAGGAACCAGCCGATGTTGCTCGTCAAACTTTCCATAATGGTCGTGAACACATCTTCAGCACTTGCAGGAAACATTACGGTCAGCGCTATGAACATAATGAGTAGACCTGAAGACACCATCGTGACCTGCGGATGGATGTCAAACCCGAAACCTTCCCAATTATTCTCGCCCGGTTCCTGTTTTCCAGCGTCATCGAACAAAGACGCGGTGGGTCGGATCTGCAAACCCTTAAAAGGCGGCCGTTCTTTGATAGCCCGCCTTCGGGCTTCAATCTCCGCCTTCTTTAGTTTGCGGGCTAACTCACGCTTCGATTCCTTTTCCCTGCGTTTCGCTTCATCCATGCGCTATCCCCCCAAATATCGGATTTCTTGCTGCATGAGTAAACGAAAAACCTGTTTGGCCACGCTCCGCCGCCTTCGGCGAGGTATACGGAACAACCATGTCTACCACTTCTAGACCCAAAGCCCTTCTCCTTCCCCGTTGCCACATGTTGAACTGCGACGGCCAAGAGATCTACAATATTGCATGTTGCACAAAATCCACGGTGGTTCCCAGACCATTCCTTGCAGGATTTTATATTCGCTTAACGAAGTACTATAAAAATGACAGAATGGAGGTTCATTAATTGGCACAAGCAAAAATAGGTATGATTGTAATGATGGTCAAAAAGAGCTTTGAGGAGATTGGCGTCTACGAGACGCTGCGGAAGCTGAAGGACGTTGGCTACAACACTATCGAAGTTTCCCAGCTACCCATGACTCCGGAGAACGTGGCGGAGCTCAAACGGGCCTGTGAGGATTTTGACCTTTCGGTAGCGGCAATGTCAGCCATTCTTGAGGACGTTAAGCTTCCGGGGGCACCACCCCAGAAGCGCGAAAACCTCGCCGATGATTTTGACAAGATCGTCGCCGACTGCAAGGCTGTCAACTGCAACTTCCTGCGGATGGGGATTCTTCCCTTCCAATACTTGGCGTCCAAGGAATCTGTGATCCAGTTCGCTCAGAAGGCCGACTCCATGTCGGATCGGTTGAAGGAGCACGGCATCAGTTTCTATTATCACACCCATCACTTCGAATTTGCTCAGTTCGACGGCGAGTATGTTTTGGACATCATCCGCGACAACAGCTCGAAGATCGGTTTTGAACTTGATGTTCATTGGATTTGGCGTGGTGGTTTGGATCCAGTGAAGTTCATCAAAGGCTACGCAGGCCGTGTCAAACTACTCCATCTTAAGGACTACCGAATTGGGCACCTAGACCTGAGTGGCGGTGACTTTGGCAAGTCCATGGCAGGCATTGTTGAGTTTGCTGAAGTCGGTGAAGGTTCATTGGATATGAAGAGCATTATCGAAGTCGGTTTGGCCAGCGGTGCTGAGTATCTCATCGTCGAGCAAGACCAGACCTATGGCCGTGATCCCTTTGAGAGCCTGCAAATATCTCGAGACAATCTGATCAAGCTAGGTTACAAGGATCTATTCTAAACACCCTACTGTGACTTTCTTTCGGGAAAGTCACAGTTTTTTGCTCGTTGCTTGGTGGCTGTCCGGTGTCCATACACAAATCTCACCGGTCAAAAGGATTCTACCCGGAGGATTCGAGTATCCAAAGGCCAAGCAGAATTCGAGAACTGTGAAGCTGGATTGACGTCCTCTGTGCTGGTAAGTTGCCAACTTGACCGCCGTAACACGTCAATGAAACAGGTCTGCTAGTGCTGTAAACATACCGGGAGGCGATGGCGTTCGTGGAGACCAACCGGCTTGCAGAGATCCTCAGCGAAGGCTGGCCAACCTTGCAGCCGTTGTCTATCGCACCTCTAAAAGCATCGAAAACCGCAACCGGAGTGTGGGAGGTCACGACTACAACAGCCTCCTTCATTCTCAAAGGCAGTTCAGATGCAAGATTCGGACACCAATCTTCTGTTTTGCACTACCTCGCTGCCAACCATCTGCCCATAGCTCTACCAATACCCTCAAAAACAGGGCCCGTTCATACGACCCATGGAACTCGCTATATTCTGTCGCCAAAACTTCCAGGAAGCCATCAGCACCTGCGGTTAGGGCAGCCTGCTGGAGAGACATGGGCACACCGCTTCGGTGAAGTTCTGGGCAGGCTTCATGCTTCCTTGGCGCAGATGCCTCCGCTGCTCAGTCTGCGTACTGTTGATGTGCACCAGCATGTGGTTGCTTCGGCTTTCCCGCTTCTTCGAGCTCATCCTCTTTTGGCCAACGATTCCCAGTTAGGCAAAACAATGCAAACGTATGCGTGCCAGTTTGGCCTCCAGTCCCGAGACCTTGTGGTACATCCCATCCACCGCGACTTTCATACCGGTAATCTTCTGTTCTTCAATGCAAACCTGACCGGGATTATCGACTTTGATCTGGCAGAGATCAACATCCGCCTATGGGATCCCTGCTATCTTGCCACCAGTACCCTGGTATACGTGGTCCGTGGAGAGGCTTCCATACAGCAGTGGCTGACAACCTTTCGTGCCATCATTGCTGGCTATGAGACGCACTGCCCACTCACTCCCATAGAACGCAGACTGCTTCCAGAGGTTCTCCAGTCTATCCAGTTCTCATTTATGGCTTATTGGGCGGCGAAGCAGCGCTCGGATTTGATGTGGGAAAACACGAAGGCGCTGCGCCTCCTAGAAAGCCAGCGAGGCAAGATAAGTCGATGTTCTTAGGCACAGTACCCGCTCTTCAGACGAGATGACATCAAAACAACCATGCGACCCAAATGTGGGATCGCATGGTTGTTTTAATGCTGGAATGTAAACTCCGTTTTGGCTTCAGCCGTTTGGCCAGATATCTGGTCGGTTAGTTCCATAACTAACGTGTAGGCGCCCGGCGGGATGCCCGGTCCGAGATCAAACGTTAGGTTGAGGAAAAACTCGCGAGCTGGATGAATGCCACCCACCCGATATTGAAGAAACTCGGGATCGTGAAATACGACGCGGTCGTTTTCGAAGACGACCTTAACATCCAGAACTAAGTCCATAATATAACCAGCGCCGCCACAGTCAAAATGGTAATGACGCGGTTCAGCGTACACCCGCAGTGTTTCACCCGCCGTATAATGCGTTTCTAGGCGTTGAACGACATCACCGAAGAACCCTGGATCGCGGTTGATATGGACAACATGACGAATTTCCAGCGGCTTCTCTACCCAAACATGCAGAGACAGGACATCGAGCAATTTGGCCGCATCGGACCACGCTCTCCGGTCTACACTGTCCTGGAGTTGTTGGGTCAACTCCGAAAGATCTTCCGCTGGCATGCATTGTTCTTCTCCAGCATTCACTGCGGGCAACCATACCATCATCACAACCACGATCACCAACCGAAACCAAACCTGTACATGACTGTCTCCGGACATAGGATCGCCGCCTTTCTCCTGCATATGCACTGTCTGACGTGTCCATGCATCCTTAACAACCGCCCAGCATACCTATTTCATAGATAGGTGTCAACAACCAAAGGGGCCGTTCGGCTCGGAGAAACGCCTGCTAAAAAACGTTTCGAGCTCATTCGTAAACCACGCACTATTCTCTGTGAAACAGGGCTGCTAATATTGGAGAGTTTCTCCAAAGAATTCTGGTTCCCTGCTAACTCACCGCTTTCCGGAGCCTCCTCAAAACGGGTTTCCCGTTCCGCCAAGAAGAACCGCATGTCCCAGGAACTGGACAGCTCGTTGTCAATTAGCCTGTCGGCGAGCGCCAACCAAAACCATGAACTCCATAGTGACCGTTTCCCGCCCCGATGCCAGCACCGCTTCCAAGGAGTCCAAGGGTAGGTTCCACGTTAACGGGCTCATCTCCAAAAACGCGCGGATTTCCTCATGTTTTATGGGCCAAAGATAGCGCACAGTTGTCTGCCGCAGCAGGTGCATTTCCTGTCGGAAGCGATCCAGCACAGCGTCATTGGAGTATTGCTTTAGTTCTTGACCGGGGGAACTGATCTCCCGGATCTCCTGCAGGTAGGCCTTGGTGGGTAGGACTTTGATGACAACACCTTCTGGAGCCAACACTCGCCGGAATTCGGAATAATTGCTGGGCGATAGAACGTTTAGGATACCCTGACAGGTTCCTGCCTGCAGTGGCAGATTTGCCAGGTCGGCGACGGCCCACGAAAGGCAGTCGTACGTCTTGGCTGCCAGATGAACGCCAGCCTTTGCCAAATCCACACCCAGCCCATAAGGACGTTCCTGCACTAAACCCAATTGTTCCCGCACATAGTGGAGAGCAAACCCGCTCCCACAGCCAGCATCAAGAAGAATCTTATTGGAATGCCCAGACCAGTGCCTTCCCAGTTGGGCTGCAACTTCTATCAACAGCGGTCGGAACAAACCAGATTGGCTTAAGCGATGTCGTTGTTCGAACAAACGCTTTTCATAGGGTTGAGTCTTGGTTGGTCCCGCCACCAAATGGACCATTCCGTTCTTCGCCAAATCAAAACTATGGTGCCGCTGGCACAGCAAGCTGGTGGGTGGCTGCGTCCGCAGCATTGTGCGGCAAATCGGGCAGGCGAGAACTGGCTCCAATTGCTGAAACCGCAGCAAAGCCTGCTCTAACTTTGCTCTAGTGGCCATCTGCATCCGCCCTTGCAGTAAGGCTATTGCTGGACCATAGCTCGAGAAGTGTAGGACCGAACTCCTGCCATTGTTGGCGCAGTTCCTCCGGAGTCGCTGTACCTGTTGTACCAAGCTTTTGGATCGTTACAGATGCCACCAAACTAGCAAAGCACGCTGCATCCACCGGCGAACAGTTGGCGCACAATGCTGTGAGAATGCCGGCGCTGGTACTATCGCCAGCTCCAACAATGTCCAACGGGCCAGTGACGGGGACCGCAGCAACCGTTCGTGTCTGCTGCCCATCGAAGACCGCTAGCCCGCGCGGGCCTCTGGTGACAAACAAGGCCCGACGGGATTTCGCATATAAAGCTTCAATCAACTGCTCCACACCAAGACCGCCGTCATCGCCCACGGCTGCCCGGGCTTCGTGCTCGTTAGGCTTCAAAATCACATTCCGGAACCGGCCAATGAAACCTCGCGAGTCTACTAAGACAGGCTTATCTGGGAACGATGCAGCTTTCTGATTCAACCAATGACGCACAGTTCGCGTCACGGTACCACAGTTTTCTTCCTCCACCTGGTCCATCACCATGATGCCATCGGCCGCATCCCACTGGCGCTCTAGTTCATGGATGATCGTTTGTTCGAGCTGTGCACTTGTGGGGCGATAATTTTTAATGTCCCACCGCTCCATTTCGTCCATACCCGTCTGGTGCCGTTCCATTGGCTTGATGTACGTTGGGGTTACGAGCGATGGGTCTACCAGCAATGAACTGCGGTGAACCCCTCGTGCACCAAGTTCCTGCCGTAGTTGGTAACCATTACCATCATCGCCGATGGCTCCCACAGCCTCCACGTGTACGCCTAACGAACGCAGATTGCTGGCCACGGTGCCAGCAGCACCAGGCGAACTCCACGCGCCCACCACTTGGTGCGCCCACTTACCAGTCTCGCGTGAAACCTCACGACGTTTCGGATCCACCAGCAGGTATTGATCCAAGAAGAAATCTCCCAACACCACAATTCGCAGTTGTCCCGCCCGTTGTAGTATAGTCTCCAAAAGCCGCCGATCCACCGTCTCACCTCCCGCTCAATAACTGCCACAACGTGGGAATCGTTCTTTGATGGACCCCTTCAACATAATGGCTTTCCCCGCCATCCTGCACAGTCCGTACCAGAATGGTCTTCCAATACCGATGGTAATACTGGGGATCCTCTTTGCTGGGCTCGACTCGGATATCCAAACCGCTCAACGGTTGAATGTCAAAAACCGCCGTTGTGAAATGCCGGACGTCCTCCCCGCGCTGCTTCGCGACGTTACGGGCCATCGCCAATGCCTTCAGGTATACTTCCGGGCCCATGATGGCCGAGCCAATATTGAGCAGAACACCGTTCTCGAGGTGCGTTACCGCTTGGGTAAACACCAGGAAGTCTTCGTAGGTCGCTCGCCCGGTGGCGCCGGCATCAAAGTTAGGATGTTCATGGATAATGTCTTGG
>SLOZ01000279.1 GCA_007132255.1 Limnochordia bacterium
CCACGTCGAGAACATTCAAGACTTGGTCGTCCAGGCCCTTCAGACGTTGGGCCACCAAGAGTTAGCTGAAACATACATTCGTTACCGTGCCGAACGCAGTCGTGTACGCCGTGCGACATCCGGTCTGCACAAAAAACTCGAAGAGATCGTTCAAAGTGATGTGCGCGGCGTTGAAGCCAATGCCAATGTCGGCAGTAATTTCTCCGCCAAACTACTTATGGGTGCTAGTGAAGCTTTCAAAGAGTATTATCTTGATGCAGTGATTCCTGAACACTTGGCTGAAGGACACCGCAATGGAGTTTATCATATTCATGATCTTGACAGTTATGGTACAACTATCAACTGTCTGCAGATCCCCTTCAAAAAATTGTGGGAACGTGCCGGTGTCAATACGGGCTATGGCTGGCTTCGTCAAGCGAAACGAATCTCTTCGGCCCTTGCCCAAGAGGCCATCATTCTGCAGGCCAACCAAAATGACATGTTCGGGGGCCAATCCGATCCACGTTTTGAAGATGCTGCCCGTTTCATTTCTGAAGACTATGAAAGAGTTGCTGGCATCGATGAAGCCCAACGTTCGGATGCCGACAAGCAGCTCCTGGCCGAGCTAGAGCGCGAAGCATATCAGGCCTGTGAGGCCTTAGTCCATAATCTAAATACCATGCACTCACGGGCTGGGTCGCAGGTACCTTTTTCCACAATCAACCTGGGATGCCCAACCAATCACTGTGAAAAAATGCTAGATACGCAGTTTTTGAAGGCATTCAACGCCGGTTTGGGCCGCGGTGAGACGCCAATTTTTCCCAATGTCGTGTTCCGACTCAAGGCGGGCGTTAACTTTAACCCCGAAGACCCTCATTATGACCTATATCAACTGGCCTTGGTGGTTGCGGGACGTCGTATGAATCCAACATTTTCTTTCATGGACTCTTCGTTTAACGCTCCGTTCGGCGAAGCGGTGGCCTACATGGGATGCCGCTCGCGGGTGATTGCCAATCGTCACGGTGAAACCATCCCTGACGGAAGAGGCAACATTGCTCCCATCAGTCTTAACCTGCCACGCTTAGCCATAGATTGCTCCGGGGCGATGTACAATAAAGATCTGATGGATTTCTGGAATCGTTTGGATGGGGTCTTAGATCTGGCTGAAGAACAACTACTGCATCGACTGGATACCGTCAAAAAGCTAAAAGTCAAGGATCTGCCATTTACCATGGGACAACGGCTCTACATGGGTTCAGAACACCTTGCTGCCGATGACTCCATCTGGGAAGCCATCAAACACGGCACAGTGAGCGTTGGTTACATCGGGCTCGCCGAATGCCTTACCGGTCTGATGGGCAGCCACCACGGCCAATCGAACCAGGCTCATCGATTAGGGTTAGAGATCGCTGCCCACATTCGCCGCCGGTGTGAGCGGATGGGCGATGAACACCAATTGAACGTTACTTGTTATGCAACTCCCGCAGAAGGTCTTTCCGGCCGTTTCATTGCCATGGATCGCAAGCGATTCGGAGAGATCAAAGGCGTAACCGACCACGAGTTCTACACAAATTCGTTCCACGTGCCCGTTTATCATCATGTCAGTATGGCCGAAAAAATCCGCCTAGAGGGTCCGTTCCACAAATTCAATGATGCTGGCCACATCTCATATATTGAGTTGGATGCCCCTATTGAACAGAATCCCCAGGCACTGGAAACGATTCATCGGTTGATGGCCAAGGCTGACATGGGGTATGCAGGTGTGAATTTCCCCATAGATGAGTGTGAAGACTGCGCCTACCATGGCATTGTGGATGATACATGCCCTGTATGCGGCAGTCCGCGGATTAACCGAGTTCGACGAGTGACCGGGTATCTCTCCTACGTTCACCGGTTTGCCACGGGCAAGAAGTTTGAATACGAGCAGCGCACTGCCCACCAATGAAGGCCCAAAAGCCTTGCAGAGCCGGCACGTAGAGCCCTGGGGACCACACTTGTTCGGCAGGTTGCGAATGCTGTCAATCCATAGTCAAAAAACAGCACCCCTTCGGACTTAATGATCTCCGTCGGGGTGCTTTTGCATCCGTCTACGCTGCTTCTTTGCATCAAGCAGTTCCTTTTTCATCCAATGGTTTTCCCGAGTCACGGCCACGTGAGCCCACTCCAAGCGCTTGCTTCTCTCTTCAGCGTCATGGGCTCTCCGCTCAAGATTGACCAGTTTCGTCTCATACTCATGGACCAGTTGCGCCATCTCCAAGTGTTCTTCCTGCATCGACTCATACTTACGTTGAATGTCCCTGACATCCTCGCCCACTTCCAGCGTGTGGATACCCGCACGGAAAATCTGTCTCACAGCGGTGATGAGCGACGGTGTACCAGCTAATCGCTTCCAACGTTGACTGAATTTAAACATTCCCCTCACCACTTTCTCCAAGCTCGGCGGCAGCCTGCAACCAGCGCTCCGCTGTCCACTCAATAGCGAAGGCTCCTAGAGGAGCCGTGACGATGATGGCCAATACAGCGACAGCCAAGATAAGCTCTCCACTTGCAACCCCCATGGCCAAAGGTACTCCACCAACCGCAGCTTGGACTGTAGCCTTGGGCCAATAGGCCACGGCACAAAACCAGCGCTCGCGGGTAGAAAGATGGGTCCCCCGCGTAGCTAACCAGACAGCTGCAGAACGCACAAAAAGGCCTCCCAAAATCACGAAAAGACCTACAAAGCCGGCTTCCCAGGCTAGACTAACGTTAACGGCGGCACCCACCAGTCCAAACAGGGAAATCTCAGCAAACACCCAAACGCCATTGAGTTTATGGGAAAACTGCCGAGCTGTCTTCGGACGATACTCCAAGATAAGCAAACCTGCCGCCATAATCCCCAAGAGGCTGGCCCAGCCCAACTGGGACCCAAAACTATAATAGATCATTGCTGTGGCCATCAGTAAGACAAGCTTCTCCGTGTTGCGGACGTTGAAGTGCTTCGAACGATAGAGCATCAATAAGAGAAACCCCACCAGGGCTCCTCCCAATGTTCCGAAGATAATATTAAGCGGAAGCCGGATGAGTTCTGTCCAGATTCCGGCGGCCCCTTGAGTCACTGACATACCGAGAAAAGCAGAAAACAAAGTAATGGCAAACACGTCATCCAACGATGCCCCCGCCAAAATCAACGTTGGAATCCGTTTGTCGCTTCCGAAACCCGAGTCGCGTAGACGAAGCATGGCGGGAACCACAACGGCTGGAGACACCGCAGCGATGACAAATCCTAACATTCCAGCATCAACCCAAGACAAACCCCACATCCACCGGCCGAGCAGCATGACGGCAGTCCCCTCCAAAAGACAGGGTATGGACCCCAACTTCAAGGCAGTCACGCCGACAGCGTTTAACGTCTCGCGCTGCAGACCAAGTCCAGCTCGCAGCAAAATAATGATCAATGCTAAGGTTCGCAAGTCTGCGGATATACTCAACAGTGGTGCCACTAACCACCCAAAGCCATTGGGACCCAAGAGCATTCCGGCAGCCACCATACCAACGATACCAGGAAACCTGAACGTTTCGGCCAATCGTTTCCCCAAAAAGCCAAATAACAACAGCAGGGCCAAGCTCATTAACATAGGACTGTTCCCCTTAAAAAAACTTCCGCCGATTCACAACGAAACGGCGGAAGCAGTTGGTTTGCACGGCTGGATTATTGTTCTTCGCGCCCACTGTACTTGATTCCACATCGTTAGCACTAGTATATCAAACGCGTACGATGGAATCAAGAAACACCTCGCATTCGCGATGCACCCATTGGCGCAGATCGGTCGTCAACGAATAATAGCACCATGTTCCTTCATGACGCCTTTGAATCAAATCCTCGGCAAGCATTAATTTGAGGTGATAGGACACCTTCGGTTGACTGATACCAAGCACGTCCGTGAGTTCCCCGACGCACTTCTCACCATCCTCAAGCAACAGTAAAATCCGCAGTCGGATGGGATCGGCCAATAACTGAAACCGTTTTGCTGAATTCTCAATCCTAACCATCTTGACACCCTCCTGTGAAAGTGCTCATAATCCTATTCTAAAGGTAGCCAGGAAAGAAATCAAGAGCAAATTGTGAAAACATACACGAAATCAGCGTATTAGCGCTTTCCCGCTTTAGCGCTTTAGCGCTTTCCCCATGTCTGCGAATGCCGCGAGCGATACCGCCAGAGCCTGAGACCATTCATGGTAACCAGCAGGGATGCCCCCATGTCGGCGATTACCGCCAACCAAAGTGTCAGCATACCCGGAATAACCAAGGCAAGCGCAAGTATTTTGAGGCCAAGGGACAGTGCGATATTCTGTTTGACAATCAAGGCGGCCTTCCGGCCTAGACTGAACAAATGCTCCAAACCATTGAGATTATCCGTCATCAAGACTACATCGGCGCTCTCCAAAGCTAGATCCGTGCCGATCCCGCCCATGGCAATGCCTAAATCCGCAACAGCAAGGGCTGGCCCGTCGTTAATTCCGTCTCCCACCATAGCTGTTGGTTGCTGGGCAGCCAACTTCGTAACGAACCTCTGTTTGTCCTCAGGAAGAAGGTTAGAGCGGACTTCGTCAATACCCAACTGCGAAGCAAGATTGAGTGCGGATTGATGATTGTCCCCTGTCAGCATCCACGAAGATATCCCCAGTGTACGCAGCCAGGACAAACCGCCATCTGCAGATTCCCGCGGCACATCCCGAATGCCATAGGCAGCCCATACACTTTCATCCACAGTCAGAATCGCCACCGTTGCCCCTTCCTGCAACCACTTCTGGGCAGCCTCCGGAAGGGGGAGACCCATAGACTCGTGGACATGGCGCGGGTGTGTCAGCCTCACTGACTTACCATCCCATTCTCCAGCCACCCCAACACCTGGAATGTCCGTGAGTTCGTGTACCGTCACAGGCGAACTTCCACCATCGCTCCAGTACCCTTTGAGAGCCTTGGCCACTGCATGGTCTGTCGTCTGTTCCAGGGCCCATGTCAAAGCCTGGACGCTGTCGGACTCAACGTGCTCGGCCTGCCAAACGTGTACGACTTGCGGCCGTCCATACGTCAGTGTCCCCGTCTTGTCAAACACTATCTGTTTGATGTCTCCGGCTCGTTCCAGATGGACGCCGCCCTTGATCATTACCCCATGCTTGGCAGCATTGCCCATCCCAGCCACTAGTGTTATCGGCGAAGCTAGCACCAAAGCACAAGGACAGGCTACGACCAACAAACTCAGGGCCCGATAAATGCTGTCATTCCAACTTAAGCCTACTACAGGCCCTAGAATCGCAGCGGCCAGGGCCAGGGCCAATACAGCTGGGGTGTAATAGGCCGCGAAACGGTCCACGAACGCCTGTACCGGCGTCTTTTGGGACTGCGCATCCTCGACCAGCTGAGCGATCTTAGCCAACATCGATTCCTGAGGGAGCTTTGTCATCTCCACCACCAACAACCCATTCTCGTTAACGGTCCCGGCATAGACCTCATCGCCGGGACGCTTTTCCACAGGGACGGATTCACCGGTGATTGCTGCTTGATTGACAAACGAATGTCCCGTTCGGATCATCCCATCCACAGGAATCCGGCTTCCTGATTTGGTAACAACGTGTTCGCCCACGGTTAGTTCCGTTACACGGACGCGCCGTTCACGCCCATCTCGGAGTACGACGGCTTCCGGTGGCGCTGTTTCCATCAACGATTGCACGGATTGCCGTGTTTGCTCCATCGAATGGTGTTCCAACCACTGGCTGATAGCAAACAAGACGGCAACCAATGCTCCTTCTTCCCATTCACCAATGATGACTGCACCGATAATGGCCGTTGACATCAGTACGTTCATATCCAACCGTCTACCAAGGAGGGATCGCCATGCCTTTTGATAAGTTTTCCAGCCGCCGACAACCATGGCCGCGATGAGAACGACCGGCTGTAGCAACAAACCAATGATGCCCAAGCCCACGGCGGCTAGAGCGTGAACTTGATAAGAAACGCTGTCGTTTGGCTCAGCAGCGCCATGGAACTGGGAGTCACTGATCAGAGTGGGCTTGTGGCCCGCCTCCCCTATGGCCTCCAGCAAAGCGGGTTCCGACAACTGGTGGTTCACTTCCATGCGCGACAAAAAGAAGTTCAGTTTGACACTCTGGACTCCAGGTAATCCCGTGATCGTTCGTTCGAGTTTGCCGGCACAATCTGCACAATCGAGATCATCAAGGCGCACTTTACTGATCATATGTCCTACTCCTTCCAGTGTGCCAGTCCCTGGTCGATAATTTTTTCTACATGTTCATCTGCCAGTGAATAATAGACGACCCTGCCATCGCGCCTTGACTTCACCAGGCGCAGTTGACGAAGTGTACGCAAGTGATGGGATACAGCTGCCTGCGAAATATCCAGAAGAACGGATAAATCACACCCGCAGAGCTCTTCGCGGCTGAGAGCATACACCATCTTTAGGCGTGTGTCATCGGCCAATGCTTTAAATAGCTGCGCCATGCCATCAACTGCGCTGACTTCACTCTTTAAGGAGTCCACCTTGGCGGGATTGAACCGGAACACTGAACACGTTTCGTTCTTTTTTGGGGTTTCCAACGCTATCATAGGCTCACCTCTTTAACGATTAAACAATCGTTTAAACGTTGTGGTTCGAAAAAAGGCTGGTTGGCGAACCAGCCTAATGCATAGAAATCCAGTGTCTTACCGGACTCTCGCTTCAATTTTTTTCATCAAATGGACAGCGCGAATGTCTTTGGCCAATTGCAGCGAACGATCATAACATAATTGTGCCTTTGGTTCATGGCCCATAGCGCGATATCTGTCGCCGAGCTCAATGAATTTGCGAATTTTTTTCTTCGGTAACTGCGGTAACTTCCATAATATCCGCAGCCTAAACGAGTCAGGGTCCATAGTGGGCAATCACTCCAAGTTTTTTTCCTAGTTTAGCATAGGTTTCCCCGGATTGCAATCGACGCCGAACACCGCATGCGTCTGCTTTGACCCGTTTTCTGCCATTTTTCTGAGAATACCACCCGTCAGCTGTGCCGGAGCAACCTCAGCTTCGGTTTTTTTGTCTCAACCGAGGTTGCTCCGACCCTGGGCACAATCTTCAGGTAATCCACATGATAGCCGTGCGGCTAGTTATTCTTCCTCTTCAGGTAAGAGCACGCCAACCAAGGGTACATTTCCTAAAACTCTCACACCATGCGGTGAGGCATTCATGATTTCTTCCGTTAGGTCGCGGCCGGCTCGATAGCTATTATGCATACCGCCGCGCCAGCGTGCACTGTCGGTCACATCGTAGATAAGGCCTTCCACGGCAACATACGCACGATTGTCGTCACGACCCGTGAATTGAGCCAGTTCTTCCAAAGTCAACTCCAGCGCCACGAAAACGCCGACCGGTTCGAGATCAGTCAACGGTGCAGTACCATGACCCGACTCTTCCATGGCCTCCGTCCATTCCTTGCCCGCTTCAAATCCAGCATGTGTACCATCGGCAAAAACAGAACTGACATCGTAAACATAGCCATCAATGGCAATGTAAGCCGGTGAGTCGTCAAGACCATCATACTGAGCTAAGGAACTCGGTGAATAAACAGGAAGTTCTTCGGCAAGAGCATAACTTCCGATTGCCATCAACAATCCTAACATCAAAACCAAAGACAGTTTTGCTTTCACTAAGGATCATCCTTTCTAGAACTGAACCACTTGCTCATCAGAAACGAATCTATGTTTATTATATAGATATCGATAATCAATTTCAACCCCCATTGGACGATTCATTTATGAGTACTTTCATCCCGTATTCGGAAACAGAGTGCAATCGGGCCCCAGAGAGGCCTCATCATTCGCTGTAGTCCCGAGATCCTGTGATCCAGGAAGCAGTGTTGTCTCCCACCGCATTCCGTGCTATGCTTGTGACAACCGCATTGGAATGTGGAATCCAGCTTTGGGAGATACGCAATATGGATCAACAGACGATCAACCTATCCGGAATAGCTTGGGAATCTGTGGTAGATGGCCCTGGACTGCGCGCTGTACTCTTCGCTCAAGGATGCCGTCATGGGTGCCCCGGCTGTTTTAACGAAGACTTACAACCCTTTCGAGATGCCCAATGGTACCCAGTGAACACCCTCATGGACGAACTAAAGCAGCGACCGTATCTAGATGGCGTTACCTTCTCTGGGGGTGATCCCCTCGAGCAGGCGGATGCCTTTTCAACACTGGCCGCTTGGTGCCAAGAGCAAGCACTTGATGTGTGGTGCTACACCGGCTATCGCTGGGAAGAGTTAGCAGATGACGAACGGATCCAGACACTGCTGAACCATGTCAATGTATTGGTGGACGGACGCTATGAAGCGACGAACAGTGATCGTTCTTTAATGTTCCGTGGCTCTGCGAACCAGCGGCTGATTCGGGTGCAAGAGTCTCGTCAGCGCGGCCAGCTTGTTCTCTGGCAAACATAAAACAAACCTCCCCTCA
>SLOZ01000423.1 GCA_007132255.1 Limnochordia bacterium
AACACTGCGTGGACCCTGGCCAAGTGTGAAACGCCTCGGGAAAGGCGTTTCACCGAGCCCACCGTTACCGTTGGGCGTTGGTACACGTCGCTCTACAAGGTCTGTTTGCTGGCACGCAGCTTCTAGGTGAAGCCGCCTCGCTACTGTGTGGCTTCCGCCTTTTCGATCTTCTTGCGCAAGAAGATGGCAGCCAGCGGTGGTACCGTCAATGTCACACTATACTTGCGTCCGTGGCATTCCTGCCGCACCGCCGGCATGGTTTCGGCGTTCAGCACACCGCTGCCACCCCACTGCAGATCATCGCTGTTAAACAACTCTTCATAGTCCCCTGCTTCCGGCACACCAATCCGGTAGTCATGCCGAACAATCGGTGTGAAGTTCACCAAACACACCATGCGATGGCCGTTCTTACTCCGGCGCTCAAAGCAGACCACACTCTGCTCGTTGTCGTTCGGATCAATCCATTGAAAGCCTTCGGCTTGATGATCCTGCTGCCAGAGGGCTTTGTAACGCAGGTAGAAGTGATTCAATGCCTTGACGTACTCATGCAGAGCCTTGTGCGACGTATACTCCAGCAGATGCCAATCCAGCGAATCATCGTACTTCCAATCGATGAACTGACCGAACTCACCGCCCATAAAAAGCAGTTTCTTGCCAGGATGGGCCACCATATACCCCAAGAAGGCCCGCAGGCCTGCGAATTTCTGCCAATAATCACCGGGCATCTTATTTAACAGTGACTTCTTGCCATGCACCACCTCATCGTGGCTCAAAGGCAGCACAAAGTTTTCGCTGAAGGCATACATAAACGAAAACGTCACCAAATTATGGTAATGTTTGCGGTGAATGGGATCTAGCTCCACATACTTCAGCATATCGTTCATCCAACCCATATTCCATTTGTAATTGAATCCCAAACCGCCAATGTGCGTCGGCTTGGTCACCAACGGCCACGACGTGGATTCTTCTGCCATCATCAAAACCTGAGGATGTTCTTCAAACATCACTTCATTGAGTTTGCGAAGGAAAGCAATGCTCTCCAGGTTTTCCCGCCCACCGTAGGCATTGGGATTATACTCGCCCGGCTCGCGTTCATAGTCCAAGTACAGCATCGATGCCACCGCATCGACCCGCAGGCCATCAATGTGATACATGTCCAGCCAGAACAGGGCATTGGAGATCAGATAACTCTGCACTTCTGTCTTGCCTAAGTCAAAGTTGGATGTACCCCAACCCCGATTGGCTCTGCGGTTAGGATCAGCATACTCAAAGCAGGGTGTGCCATCGAACATGCGCAGACCCGGATCGTCCTTACAGAAATGCCCGGGCACCCAATCCAAGATAATGCCCAAACCCTGCTGGTGTGCTTGGTCCACAAAATACATGAAATCCTTCGGCTCGCCGTAGCGGCTCGTCGCTGCAAAATACCCCGTGCCCTGGTAACCCCAGGACCCATCGAAGGGATGTTCATTGATGGGCATCAGCTCAATGTGCGTATATCCCATGTCCTTGGCATAGGGAACTAACTCATCCGCCATCTGCCGATAGGAGTAATATGCATCCTCATCAGTACTGGTGCGGCGCCACGAGCCGAAGTGGACCTCATAGATGTTCATCGGCTCTTCATAGGAATTGCGCAGCTTCCGTTCTTCCAAGTAGCGCTCATCCTGCCACGCATAGCCCTGCAGGTCGTAGACTCGCGAAGCCGTGTTCGGTTTCACTTCCGCGTAAAACCCGAAGGGATCCGCCTTCAACTGCCGATGGCCCACCGGTGTGATGATTTCATACTTATACACAGTACCTTCCTTCATATCTGGAATAAAGGTACTCCACAATCCTGAATCCGGCAGTCGCTCCATGGTGTTCGTCCGCCCATCCCAGTGGTTAAAATCACCCACCACCGAAACGCGCTGGGCCTTCGGCGCCCAGACCGTGAAGCGAACACCGTGGGTTCCGTCTTCTTCGGTAAAGTGGGCTCCCATGAACTGAAATGCACGGTAGTGCGTGCCTTGGTGAAACAGATAGCGATCAAAGTCACTGAGCGGTGATGATGTCCAAGTTTTCACTGTATCATCCTCCCTATTGCATTACGCCATACCCCACGGGCTTTTGCCGTTGTCGCAAACCAAACGAAGCTGGCCGATCTTTTGTCTGAACAGCGTCTCCAGACGCTGCATTTCAACCAAAGCGCACCAAACAGTGCTCGTCCTGTCGCATCGCGACAGGGAATACCGTTCTCACTCAAAGCACGATCCGCCGTTGCGGATCGCCCGGCGCGGATCTTCGAATGAGCATGCTCTCGGGTGTATGCCTCCGGCTGTTCCGAACCCACCTGGCCCAATGTCTCTACAAGGTTTCCAGGACCAACTACGGTGGCCAGACACTGCTTCCTTTAGTACAGGTATTCCATTCACAAACGAAAAAACCTTCTCAGCCAGCATGGATGCTCTCCGTGGGTTTGCCAACGCGTTACCACTGGGTTCCCTTCACTGGCTGAAAAGGTTTGTTTGGTACGGTTGGGCAAAGGTCGTCTGCCCACCGGAATCGCCTATGCTGCCCTTACAGATAGAAGCTATTCTTGTCCGCCAGCACTACACAGCTGCGGCCAGGGATGTACAAGACATCGTCATCGATTTCTCCCAGTTTCTTGGTGCCGGCAGTCTCGCCGTTCACCACCACCACCCACTGGGCATAGGGAAGCGAAATAGCCTGGGATTCTTCATGGGCGTTGTACGCCACCACAATGTCTTTCCAGGCATCATCATTGGCGTGATTATTGATGTGAAAGCCCACCACATGCTCATTGCCGGACAGCAAAAACTCCAGATGCCGCTGAATCAGACTGGCGCTGGCCATCCGCAGCGCTGGATGGCTGCGACGCAGGGCTATGAGTCCGCGGTAATAGTCATTCACCTCTTGGTAGCGGGGTTTACGCGCCCAGTCAATCCGATTCACCGCATCGGAGGACTGGAAGCTGTTGTGATCGCCGTTCTTCGTCCGCAGAAACTCCATTCCACCGTGCAGAAACGGAATCCCCTGGCCAGTCAAGAGAATGGCGGCCGCCAATTTGTGCATTTTGACCCGTTCTTTTTCACTTTCATGCGGTACTGAGGTTAACAGCTTGTCCCAAAGTGTCAGGTTATCGTGGACTTCACAATAATTGATGCTCTGTGTCGGCTCCAACGCCCACGGTTCTCGGACATAGAAGACACGCTGGTAGTTGAGATCCGGGTGCTTGATAGCACCGACGACACCGAACTTTACACTTTCGTCCATGCCCACACCGCCACTGACGAAACCCCGCTGGCGATCGTGGAAAACATGGCCTTTGATGCCATCGCGCAGGTCATCATTGAAGACCCCAATCCCAGGCATCTGCGCTGCATTACCCTTAATGGCTCTTTTATCTTCAGGCAGCGGTGACCAACCGCCGGTCCATCCTTCGCCATAGACCATCAACGACGGATCCACAGCATCCAAAGCTTGGCGAATAGCGTTCATGGTTTCAAGATCATGCAGGCCCATGAGATCGAAGCGAAACCCGTCAACCTTGTATTCTTGGGCCCAGTGCAGGACGGAGTCTAGGATATACCGCCGTACCATGGATCGTTCACTGGCCAGTTCATTGCCGCAGCCGGAGCCATCGGCGAACTCGCCATAGGCGTCTTGGCGATAGTAGTATCCCGGAACAGCATGATTGAGATGGGACTCTTCGTACAAATAGGTATGGTTGTAGACCACATCCATAATCACCCGAATCCCAGCCTCATGCAGCTTCTGCACCATGGTTTTAAACTCCGTAATGCGCACCTCGCCTTTTTTGGGATCCGTGGCGAACGATCCTTCCGGAACGCTGTGATGGTGGGGATCATAGCCCCAGTTGTACTGCGGCTTCTCCGGCTTGGATTCATCCACCGTGAAGTAGTCAGCCACTGGCAGCAGCTGCAGATGGGTAATCCCCAGTTCCAGTAAGTGGTCCAGACCGGTAGCCGTATCTTTCGGCCCTTTGGTTCCGGCTTCGACGATACCAAGATACTTGCCCTTGTGTTGAATACCGGAATTCTTGTGAATGGAAAAATCCCGAACATGCATCTCGTAAACCACGGCATCCGCTGGATTGGCCAATGGCGGCCGCTGCACCGAATGCCACCCTTCCGGATTTGTGCGCTCCAGATCCACCACCATGCCGCGCTGCCCATTGACACCCACGGCTTTGGCATACGGATCCACCGCTTCTCGCGTGATTTCGTCCACAGTCACGCGATACAGATAATAGGCTCCGTGCCAGTCTCCCGAGAGTGTAAGGCTCCAGGTTCCCTGTTCACCGGCTTCCAGCGGATGCAGGGTGGCCTTACCGCCCTCCCCTTTCTTGTAGAGCGCCAAGACCACAGCACTGGCCGTCGGGGCCCAGAGCCGGAAGGTTGTCTCGTCGGCTGTATAGAGTGCGCCCAACGGACCCTCATAATGGTATTTGGCAGCAAAGTGTTCGCTGTTAAATTGACTGAACCGATGTTCCATGATAGAACCACCTCATTGCAAATTTTCTACTAATTTCTCGTTTGACCCACGCAATCCTGCCGCCGGGGCCAGTAAGTTTGTGTTAAGAGATTACGAATGCAGTATCAGGGCACCTGGTTTCCAGACACATTGTAGGGCCTAAGCTGGGGGGCTCCACTCCGTGTTCCACCGCAAACCACGCCTTAAGACCGATGAACCGGGTTGTCGGGGATAGCCAGCTCTGGATAGCCAGCTCTGCGCGGCTTTTCGGCCCGCACCGGTGCGAAAACGCGCAGCCACCCCGGTGATCCAGATCACACGGGGTGGCTTTGGCCTATCTGGGTACTTTGACTGTCAGGATCAACGAACCGTTCGTGTGGCTGTTCGCTGCGGTAGGACTGTTATGTTGCCGTTACTGGTGCGCAGAGAAATGAAAGGATCACCACGACCCACCACCAGTTGGTTGCGGCTAGATCCGGATTGCTCTGTCAATTCAATGTTGATCCGACCATTACTGGTCTGCATATCGAAGACACCGCGCATCCGGGTGGGGAAGAACAAGTCGATATTGGCATTGGCTGTATGGAAACTGAAGTTGCGACCGCGGGAGATGGTCACATTACCACTGATGCGGCCGTTACTGCTGCGAACCCGGCTGTCACCTTCCAAAACCACGGTTCCTAAGTCCACCGGTGCATTGCTGGTTCGGAGATCGACAATTCCTGAACCTTCCATGATCTCGATGCGACCATTGCTGGTCTCCACACGCAGCATACCCAAGAACTGTTCCACCTGCACAATGCTGTTCCTGGTGACGGCATGAAATTCGTGGATATCCTGGGGTGAAGCATAGACCGTTATCTTGACGCCAGACGATGTCACGCCCTGCGGCCGCGAGTATTCTTCGGCGCTGAGCGTAACAACATTGCCTACCACCCGTTCCCGGACATCCATATTACGCAGATAACTTTCCATGGCTGGCCGGTTTAACCCGGTCACATGCCGGTCAATGATCACATACGGCGCCCGGTCTCTGGGTAGGGTTTTCCAAACCACAGCCCCGTTGTACGTTTGAATCGAAAACTCACGAATATTCCCTCGGTAGTCCAAGCGTTCTGTCTGGCGAATGGTATCCGACGGAATACAGCCACTGATGAATACCAAGGCCACCAGCAGAGCTGTCAGCCAAATCAATCTGCGCATGGCAATCACTCCTAATTCAATAGTTTGTCAAGCTTTGTGAAACATCGAACTGGTCATATATTCAACGAACAAGACCGCGAATCCTTTTTCTCCGTCTGACTCTCGCAAAAAAGGCCCTGTGTCCGCAGGACACAGGGCTGTGATCGTGTAGGTCTTGCAGGCTTGCTTGTCCTGCTTGGCTGCATGGACGAGGCCGCATCCTGGGACTAAGCAAGCTCAAGACAGACATCGACGCTACTGCGGCAAAGGCTGGCTCAGATGGTTGCTCAGCTCATCTCCACAATGTACTGATTGACGATGGTTTCGAGCCACTCCTGCCGACCAGATTCGTTCACAATCGGTTTGTCCATGGCCAGAGCATACTCTTCGAGCTCTTTGAAGCCCACGGAACCTTCGGTGATCTTGCGCCCGATGCCATCTTGGTAGCTGCTGTAGCGCTTCGAAATGAAGCTTTCCAGATCGCCGTCACTCAACAGGGCATGCGCTGCTTTGAGCCCCTTGGCGAACGCGTCCATACCGGCCACATGAGCATAGAACATGTCTTCCGGCGTGAAGGATGCCCGACGCACCTTGGCGTCAAAGTTCAAACCACCATTGCCCAAGCCTCCGGCCTTGAGAATCTCATACATGGCCAGTGTCGTGTAGTACAGATTGGTCGGGAACTGATCGGTATCCCAGCCCAGCAGTTCGTCGCCTTGGTTGGCATCGACGCTGCCTAACATATCGTTAATCCGCGCCAAGTGCAGTTCGTGCTGGAAGGTATGCCCAGCCAACGTTGCGTGGTTGGCTTCAATGTTGATCTTAAAGTGCTTATCCAAATCATAGGTTCGCAGGAAGCTGAGAACCGCAGCCACATCAAAGTCATACTGATGCTTTGTGGGCTCTTTCGGTTTTGGTTCAATCAGGAATTGACCGTCAAAGCCAATTTCGTTTGCATACTCCACAGCCATATGGAGAAACTTAGCCAGATGATCCAATTCTGTCTTCATGTCCGTATTCAGGAGGGTTTCGTAACCTTCCCGACCACCCCAGAAGACGTAGTTGGCCCCACCTAGATCCTTAGTGACTTCCAGAGCCTTCTTGACTTGAGCAGCTCCATAGGCAAAGACGTCGGCATTGCAGCTGGTGGCTGCGCCATGAAGAAACCGCGGATTGTAAAACATATTAGCGGTTCCCCAAAGCAGTTTAACATCGCCGCCGTGCATATGCTCTTTCATCATGCTGACAATGGTGTCGAGGTTCTTGTTGGTCTCGGCGAGATTGTCGCCTTCTGGGGCGACGTCACGATCATGGAAACAGAAGAATGGCACACCCAGTTTGTACAGCATTTCGAAGTTCGCTTCGACGCGGGCTTTGGCCACGTCCATGGGATCGTTCAGTTCATGCCAAGGCCGCTCCATGGTTCCTGTACCGAAGGGATCCACACCCTCACCGGTGAACGTGTGCCAATACGCCACACTGAAACGCAGGTGTTCCTTCATGGTCTTGCCGCCAATAATTTCCTCAGGGTTGTAGTAACGGAACGCCAACGGGTTCTTCGACTTCGGTCCTTCGTAGGCAATCTTGGATACGCCAGGGAAAAACTCAGCCATTCATCTCACTCCTTTTTAAAGTTTTGACACTGTGTCCGAGAAAATTTATCTGTTGAATTAACTCTACAGAATCATTTCCACGCCGAGTAAAAAACTCCTTGTGCGTGGACGATCTTTTTTGTTGTTCTAACGTGTTGATAAAGTGCCCTGGCGAGCTCATAACTAGAGACTCGAAATCGCTTTAGCAGCGATTTCACCGCGGTGTTCGGCATGAGTTTGCTCGGGATACCGGGAAAATCAACACGTTGCTGGTCCTTGACCGTTGTACGACGAAAACGACCAGGCTTGCTGATGCGGTTCTTGGTCTGGCTGGAAAAGCAGCGTTATTACTGGGCACGCAGCGTGTCCTCTCCCAGCTCCTTAGCCAAACGCACAGGGATGTGTTCGGTAAACACTAACGCACCCAAACCGTGGAGGGTAGCCTGATCACCCATTTGGGAAAACTCCAGCTGGACACTTTCGCGCCCAACCGGCAGTGTCTGGGCAGCAAAAGCCTCTGTCAAGGTTGGGAAAATCCACGGTGCAAATCGAGCCATGCTGCCGCCAATGACCAGAAGGTCCGGGCCGATGGCATTGACGATGGCTGCGGCTCCGATGCCTAACCAATGCCCTACCTCGTCGAAACTGGACTGCAGCTGGGCCGACTCCCTGGGCGCAATCTCCAATAGTTCATCAATCGTTCGAATGGCTGGCAGCACACGGCGCGTCTTCCGCAGCAGGGCCAGCTCCGAGGCCAGCGTCTCCCAACAGCCGCGGCCACCACAGTGACAGCTGCGGCCGTCGGGCTTTAACGGCACATGCCCGAATTCGCCAGCGCTGCCGCTGGTCCCGCGGTACAAACTGCCCTCTAGAATAATTCCACAGCCGATCCCCTCTTTCACAGACACATAGGCCAAATTGTTGACGTGAGGGTACTGCCCCTCCCGTTCACCAATGGCACCAGCCCGCGCTTCGTTTTCCACGAGCACGGGGCAGTCGAAAGCTGCCGCAAAGGGTTCGGTTAACACGGTGCGTTTCCAGCCCAGGTTAGGCGCAAAGGTAAGTACACCGTCGTTGGAGATCTGGCCGGGAGCCCCAATACCGATCCCCAGCAGTTTG
>SLOZ01000432.1 GCA_007132255.1 Limnochordia bacterium
CAGCGCAATCACCATTGACTTCGTGGCCCATCAAGGAGAGAACTTCTTGGATGTGGTTCGCGTCGAACCGGATTCCGCCTATTACCAAAGTCGTGGCGCTTTGTTCCTCTTGGCACCCCACTGGTTCAGCCGGACCCGGCAGTACGAGCTCCCCGGCGACGAGGCCCGGGACCAATTGATCGCCATGTGGCGGCCCAACTGGGAGCCTGAGGAAGAAAGCCTGCCCCGGTGGTTGGAACAGCTCGTGCAATCCATCTCAGCACAGGATCGCATCACGCTGCTGCAGTTCGAAGCTAGTATGGACACATTCCTGCGTTCTCCGGAGCACCTGCGCTACCTAGGAATTCTCGATCTTGAGCAAGGGAGGATTCACGGCATCTACCATGGGGAGATTGACGGCGCGCAGGATATTTTTGGCACCTGGGAAGCCGCCCAACCTCACTAAAGACAGACCAGAACGTCTGAAGACTCTGGCCATGATCCCATAGATGCCAGCCAAGACCTGCATGCTGGCCAAATGAGCACTGGCTTTGAAGGCAGACGAACCGATTGGAGGCTGCACAATGACGAAAACAAGACTGCATGATTTGCTGATTCGCCCCAAGCAGGCCGCCGATACCGCCTTGATTCAGACGTTCATGGCTGAGCGGTGGGGCGGTGAACCGCTAATCATTGATTGCCAGTGCTATTACCCCAGCACCTTACCGGGCCTGTTGGTATTCCAAGGCCCAGCGCTGATCGGCTGCCTGATCTACGAGGTACAGCATGCAGCTCGCGAAATCATCGTGCTGGAAGTGACAAAAAAACAGCTGGGAATCGGCACTGAGCTTCTGCAAATCTTTCTGCGGGACGCCGCAGAGGCCGGCTGTCAAAGGGTGCATTTGATGACGACCAACGACAACCTAGATGCGCTGCGCTTCTACCAGCGCCGGGGGTTCTCGTTATCTGGAATTCGAGTCGGAGCCTGCACAGCCGGACGTCAACTGAAACCAAGCATTCCTGAGATCGGTGACCACGGCATTCCAATTCGCGATGAGGTCTTGTTAGAAATGGTTCTACCCGCAAAAAGCACCGCTTGAGGGCCTCCGAACGGCCCGTGGGTAGAATCAGTCGGAGCATGAAAAGCCGCTCAACGTTGTTGAGCGGCTTCTTTCGATCTAGCGATTGCACTGCACAGCACATGTTAAGGGATCAAGAGTCGGCACGACGGCACGGCAGATAATAGTCAAGGATTAACTCGCCATTGGCATCGGGGTCAGTAAAGCGAGGGCAGTTGTATAACTCCATACTCCAACCAGCGGTTTCATCATAGACATAACCCTGCTCGTTCAGCATCTTGGCCGACAAGGTGTGGGCTGATGAGAAGATCCGGCTTTCTGGGCCATGCACCCAGCTGATAAAAACCTGGCACGGTTCGATGACTCGGAGATCGAAACCTCTGGGAACGGGTGCGTCGGCATCCAGCAGCATTCCCACGATATACAAGAACTCCTGCGACTCGTCATCCCATTCGCCCATCCAACCCACATAGCTGGAGTCGAGATGATGATCGGTCATAGCATCCAACGTCGACATCGTTCCGTCAGCGAAGCACTGGTCCCAGAACTCCGGCAGCGGGTTCTCGGGACCTTGAACAGCACGAAATTGCACACGCATTCCTTTACCCACAACCTGCAGCTGCGGTAGATCCTTCACTTCCCAATGAACGACGGTCGGCATGGTTCGTCTCCTCCTCAACCTTGGTGTTTCGCCACTATAGAAGTCCACCCCAAAACCCTGCTCAAAGAGCTACATTGAGTGGATGTGGTTACGGGATCATTCGGCTGTCCGTACAAGCCGCATGCCATTGGCAAAATTTACCGTAGCTGGTGCATTGCTGATCACCAAACCCAGGGGCAGCTGTGCGACGCCGTGAGCCCAACCGCCTCCGTGAATGCGGCGGTTGCTGCCATCCGTTGTAAAGGACCACTCCCACACATTGCCGGCCATATCGTAGAGGCCCAAAGCGTTGGCTGGTTTGAGCCCCACTGGATGTGTGGAGCGTCCGCTGTTCTCAGCAGTCCAAGCCACGGCCGCCGACGCTGCCCGATCACTGGCCGGCGCCGCTGACCCACTAGGATGCTCGCCCGGAGTCCAGAACAATCCGTCACGCCCTATGGCTCCGCCGGTCCTAGTCTCACCTTGATAGCGGGCCGCCAACTCCCATTCTACGCTGGTAGGAAGCCGAAAACCACCGCCAGCTTCTTGAACAGCATTGCCCACGGCTGTTAGGTCATTGGCATCTCGCAGCACAGCCCCACCATATGTATAGACCGGCTGCAAGCCCGCCATCTCGGACAAAGCGTTAGACCACACCACAGCATCAAACCAGCTAAAACTGGTGACCGGTTCACGACGTCTGCTACTGGGCGGTTCGCCCACTGCCCCAACGCCTTCTTGCCCTCGAGCCCGGAACGTGTAACCATTGGCCACAGCCCAGGTCCGCACAACATACCACAACTCGTACGTGACAGGGGTTTCAGCAATCCAAAACGGCTTTTCAACCGTACCCACTCCACTGTCATCGCGTCCCAAGGGAAAGGAGGCCGCTGGGGCTAAACGCATGGCCAACGTGATACCGGAAACATCATGCGCGGTCCGGGCCCCAGGCAGCCGTGGATCCGTGCTCAGTCCGGCGTAGTCTCCATAGTTCCCGGTTTCTCCGGCCGCCTGTAGTTGTCGCAGCCGTTCCAAATGTTCTTTCAGATCGTCGATGAACAAAGGGTGAGCTGCATTGGTGGCCATAGCTCGCTCCAAGTTGGCAGCAAAATCAGCAATGATCTCGTCCAGAACATCAACGGGAATATAGGCAGGCTCTTCATCCCAGGCTCCGTACCCAAACACAGTTCCTCCCAAAACCACAGTAAGGATAAACACCAGCAAAACCGATCTCCGCAATTTCACCAACTGCACTCCTTTCAGTTCGCTCGTTGTTCTGCCGCCACTGCTGAGCATTCACTACGATACCCGTACCTTAATGCTGACCACAACAAACTCGGCCCTCCCTGTCTATGACATACTCTGATGCTCAGTTCGCTCAATAATCTCATCCTGCAGCGCACGACTTAGGTGCGAGAAATAATCGCTGTAGCCCGCCACCCGCACAATGAGATCTCGAAATTCATCGGGACGTTCTTGGGCTCGCCGCAGTTCAGCGGCACTGACCACATTGAACTGGATATGATGCCCATCCAGGCGAAAATATGCTCGTACCAGAGCAGCCATGTTCGTCAGGCCCACTTCTCCCTCGGCCAATTTCGGGGTGAATTTTTGGTTGAGCAGCGTTCCCCCGGTCTTGATGTGATCCATCTTGGCAGCGGAGTTGATCACCGCCGTTGGGCCATGGCGATCTGCCCCCTGTACCGGTGAGATCCCTTCGGATAATGGGCGTCCGGCTCGACGACCATCGGGCGTTGCGCCAATCACTGAGCCAAAGTACACATGACAGGTAGTGGGCAGCATGTTGATCCGGTACGTTCCGCCCTTCTGGTTGGGTCGGCCATCCACAGCGTTAAGGAACATGTTGAAAACCGTCACCATAAGCTGATCGGCTGCGTCGTCATCGTTACCGTACTTCGGTGTCCGATTCATGACCCACTGCTGGGTCTTGTCATGTCCAGTGAAATCATCGTCTAGTGCCTGCAGCAGCTGCGCCATGGTGAAGGTCTTCTCCTCAAAGACATGGCGACGCAGCGAAGATAGACTATCCGTGATCGTCCCGATACCCACGCCTTGAATATAGCTGGTATTATAGCGCGCTCCCCCGGCATTATAGTCCTTCGCTTTGGCAATGCAGTCATCCACAATGATGGATAGGAACGGACTAGGCATCTGCTCGGCATAGAGCCGTTCAATGCGATCATTGCCTTCCATCTTAATCCCGATAAAATGGTGCAGCTGCGCCTGAAAAGCTTCCAACAGCTGCTCAAAGGACGCAAACTCAACGGCTGCTCCCGTCTGCGGCCCCAACTGTTTGCCGGTCTGTGGATCCAAACCATTGTGCAGTGTGATCTCCAGTACCTTAACAAGATTGAAGTATCCCGTCAGAATGTATGCTTCTTTGCCGAACGCTCCCGTTTCTACACAGCCACTGTTGCCGCCACAGCGAGCATCCTCGATGGTCTTTCCCTGCCGCAGCAGTTCCGCTACTACGGCGTCCGCGTTGAAGAGCGACGGCTGGCCACGGCCTTTGCGGATCACGTCCGCCGCCTTGCGGAGAAACGCCTCTGGATTTCGCTTGCTCAGTTGGACATTGGAACTCGGCTGGGTCAGAGCCATCTCGTCAATGACTTCCAGCAGCAAGTACGATACATCGTTCACACCATCGGAACCATCCACCTTCAGCCCGCCCACATTGATGTTGGCAAAATCCGTGTACGTACCGCTCTCCTTAAGGGTCACGCCAACCTTAGGGGGAGCTGGCTGGTTGTTGAACTTCACCCAGAAACACTGCAGCAGCTCCTTGGCACTGTCTCGGGTCAGACTGCCTTCAGCCAGTCCCCTGCTATAAAACGGCTCTAGGTGTTGGTCCAGCCGCCCGGGGTTAAAAGCATCCCACGTGTTTAATTCCGTGATCACACCGAGATGGACAAACCAATATGCCTGCAGGGCTTCCCAGAAGTTGCGCGGCGCATGTCCCGGGACACGGCGGCAGACAGTGGCAATGGCTGCTAGTTCCTGCCGGCGTTGAGGATCCTGCTCCGCAGCGGCCATGGCCTCCGCCTTTTCGGCATGTCTTTGGCCGAACGTAATGATGGCATCAGCACAAATCGCCATAGCCTGCAGCTGTTCACGTTGGGCCGAATGGACTGGATCTTCATCCTCGGGAATCTCAGCCAAACGTTGGGCGATGCGTTCTTTGAACTCCAAAAAGCCAACAGTGAAGATTTTTTTGTCACCCACGGTGTGCCCTGGGGCACGCTGTTCCATGAACTCAGTGAATATGCCGGCAGCGTAGCAGTCCAGCCATTCCCGGGTCATTTGGGGAAACAGCTGGCTGCGAATGGAGCGTTCCTGCCAGAAGGGGATCATAGTTTCACTCTGGATATCCCGCGCTGTATCGCTGACGTCAAAATTGATGGTATCCCGAGCATGGATAACCTCCAAATCCTCGAGACTGTGGCAGCAAAGTTCGGGATAGGTTGGGGTTTCCTTGGGAGCTCCGCCCCGCTCACCGACGATGAGTTCACCGTCATTGATGCAGATGGTCTTCTGCTCCATGATGTGCTGGAACGCCAAAGCCCGCAGCATGGGCGTGGACACCCTACCCTCATACTTCTCGTAAGCCTGTGTCACCAGCTCGGCCCGCTCCAAGGTAATGGTGGGCTGCGTTTCCAGACTCTGGGTTCGTAGTTTGCTCACTCGCTGGTTCATCCAATCACCCTCCTCGCACGACTTCTAAGCCGTAACTCTGCAACACAGTTATTGCCTGTTGGATACGTTCCTCTGGGGGTGCCTGCGAGTCCGGTTGCCGAGCTTCTTTGCCCAAGCGGGCATATTTGTCCACAGCCATCCCGTGATAGGGCAGGACATGGACATACCGGATGCCAATGTTCCGCAAAAACGCCCCCAGATGATGGATATTGTCACCGTCATTAAAATCGGGGATCAGCGGGAAGCGAGCACGTACGGCTCGTCCTGCATCCACAACCATGCGGAGATTGTCCAGGATTAAGGCGTTATCAACACCGGTCAGCCGCCGGTGCTCAGAGGCATCCATGTGCTTAAGATCATAGAGAAATAGATCGACATCATTCATCAGTTCTGTCAAATGGTGCGCCGCTGCATACCCGGAGGTGTCCACCACCGTGTGCAGCCCAGCTTCCTTGGCGGCTCGCAGGCAGGCTTGCAGAAACTGCGGCTGGGCTAAGGGTTCGCCGCCAGTGAAGGTTACGCCGCCGCCCGATTGATCGTAAAAAACGCGATCTTTTTCCACTTCCAACATCAACTCGGCCACCGTCAGTCGCCGCCCTACCATCTCGATAGCTTGGGTTGGGCAGACCTCAGCGCAGCGCCCACAGGCCCGACACCGCCGCAGATTGATGGTCGGTCCATCTTCGTTGACGATCACAGCCTGCCGTGGACAGGCCTGCACGCAGTCACCACAGAACATACAGCGCTGCGGCCAGATCATGGGCTGTGGCTTCGTGTCCAAACCTTCGGGGTTGTGGCACCACCAACAGCTTAAGGGACAGCCTTTGAAAAACACGGCGGTACGGATCCCCGGCCCGTCGTGGATAGAATAGCGTTGAATGTTGAATATCGTACCCTGCAATGGATTCGCTCCTTAAAAACACAGAAATCTTCATGATATTGAGTCTATTATAGCAAAAAAACTGCCTCTTGTGCAGATTGAGGCAGTTGTTAGATCATTGCCCTGCATTGATGGGTACCGCACAAGCAAATCCAGCAAACATCCAGCTGCCAACAGAGGATTTAGCCAGGAGCTGCTATTTAGGGTCATACCAGGTTCCCGTCGTCAACTGGATATCCAAGGCGTTGTCTGGTGGTCCCTCCTGGGCCCAAAGTCCTTCCAAGAGTGGTCGGCGCTGGCGCATGACAAACTTCGCCCAGGGACTGACGCCGTCGAGATCAAGGACGCGATCGGGCTTTTGTTCATTGCCGGTGACATGGGCCTCAAAGGCGTCAATCACCTGTGGCGCGATCTTGGCGGCATGCTTGGCCGGAATACCCAATTTTCGAAGACGGCGTTGGGCCATCGTTACACCTGTATCATAGCAGTAGCGTCGGGCGTACTGGCGGAACTCACGTCCCTGGCTGGCCGTAACCTTGACGGGAAGCGGCCGAATGCGCATGCGCTGATCCGCATCGATCTCCACTATGCGCATACTGCAGGGAAAGGTTGCCAGCGAACTGGTCTCGATATCATAGATATAAGATCCATCAGGCCAGCGCTTCCGCTGTACATCCTGGGCATGGAAGTGTCCGGTGAAAACCGTCTGGAGCCCGGCTTTAGCTAACTTCTCTGCCACAACGATGTCATTGTCAATGATATACTTCGAGTAGAACCGTCGATTCCCCGGATAGTGCTCAAGCAGTCCGTGGTGCATCATCCCGATGACCGCTCGTTCTGCTTGCCTTGCCTGCTCTAACATATCCACAGCCCAGCGCAGCGTCTCGCTGCGCAGTCGCCCACCGACGCGAGCACGGCCCTGCCAGCGACAGCTGTCCAACACCAAGATCCAAAGACCGGGCACGGGCTCCGCCACATAACTCAAGGAATGGGCATCTCTAGCAATAGCTGTGCCAAACCCAAGATCTTGATAGATGTCGGCAAAATCCAGATGTGTCACCTGTTCGGCGGGTTGTTCCACAGCGCCCAGAAATGACTGAGCATGCGTATTGTTAATATCGTGGTTGCCGTTAGTCACCAAAACTGGAATCCCCGCTGCCAGCAACAAGCGAAGTTTGGTGGCGAACTCGCGATGCGACACCAGCTCGCCATCCTTGGTGAGATCACCGCAGGCCAAGACGAAATCAGGCCGCTCGTCCAAAAGCGTATTCACAGCGGTATCCAAAATTTCCACAGAATCCAAGAGCAGCTTGACATCCGTCGTCGTGGCCATCATGTTCGCAAACGCCGGACCGGATGTGCCCAAACTGGGACTATAATAATGCGGATCGGCCATGACGGCAAAACGCACAGTTGGGTATCGCATGAGATAACCTCCGTTGTTGATTGAATTCAGTCCCTGCGCATGAGCGCCCTCACCAGCAGTGGACTCGACCGTGCAGCGAGCGTCCCGCGGCCACCGCGGCATCAGCAGCATGACGCGGCAGGCCGACGATGCTCAGACCTTTGTCGACGGTGTGGGAGAAGATCGTCTCCATATCATTGTATTCGGGCTGTGACAGATTTACAGCCGTCAGACCAGGCATGTCAGCAGCCAAGTGGATATAGTGATCGCCCTTACCGCAAAAATGCAGGGCTCCACCACCAAGCTCGGCCAGCAGTCGACTGTCGTAGGGTTGGATGAACTCGGCAAACATCTCGGGTGAAAAGTTCATGGCCGAGTCATCCCGCAGCATGATGCTACCAGCGTGCAGCATGCCCCAATGGGCCGACCAGGACTGAGTCGGGGGAACCAGACTGTGCCAGCGCTTCATAAAGGCAATATAGGTTTCGGTGATCACGTGGAGAAAATCCTTTACCAAATTTGGCTCATCCATTATGTCCAAGAACAAGCCGCTGCCCCAAATCAGTTCACAAATATCCATAGGCCCCTGAAAGTCTGGATGGTACAGGTGGACAAAGTTTCCTAGTTCCTCATAGGAGTTCAGAACGGCCAAAAACCGCTGACCAGCTTCCAGCGTCAGACCGCCAAA
>SLOZ01000455.1 GCA_007132255.1 Limnochordia bacterium
CAAGGACCAACACGGCTTCCACAGCCACAAGCTCAAAGCTGGCGTATTCCGGCCCGAGTATGAGGTGGAAGTATTCAAAGAGCTGGCTCACGCCTTCCCCGAGGACTCGGTGCGCATTGACCCGAACGCCACGTGGAGTGTGGAAGAGAGTATTTGGGTAGCCAAGCAGATCGAATCGCTGCGCAACGATTACTTAGAAGACCCTACCTGGGGATTGAACGGTATGCGCCGTGTCCGGGAGAACACCCACATACCGCTGGCCACCAACACGGTAGTCGTGACGTTCGAGCAGTTAGCGGCTAACATTCTCAACCCAGCAGTGGATGTTATTCTGCTGGACACGACCTTCTGGGGCGGCATTCGAGCCTGTGTGAAGGCCGCAGCCGTCTGCGAAACCTTCCAATTAGGTATTGCTACGCATTCCTCTGGAGAACTGGGCATTCAACTGGCTACCATGCTCCATTTGTCAGCTGTGCTGCCCAATCTAGTCTACGGCATTGATGCGCATTACCACCACCTGACGGACGACATTATCCAAGGTGGTAAACTTCCCTACGTGGATGGGAACATTGCCGTTCCGGATGGACCGGGCTTAGGCGTGACGTTGGATCCAGATAAGCTGGCGCAGTACGCTGCGTATTATAAAGAAGTCGGGGGTTACCCCTACGACAGGGATTCGAGGCGGCCGGACTGGTATCCGCTGCTGCCCAATTCCAAGTGGGCCGATCCCTACAAGGAGGACGACGGACGATGATACGGGCTGCCGTGATCGGAACCGGGAATATTGCTCCCAGCCACATTCAAGGCTATCTTACGTTTCCTGACCAGGTAACCATTGTGGCTTTGGTGGATATCTATCCGGAAAAAGCGCACCGCATGGCGGAGCGGTTCGAGTTAGATGTTGACGTGTATGACGACCATAAAGCACTTTTAGAGCGAGACGACATTGATTTGGTGTCGGTTTGTACACCTCCCTATACGCATTCTGAAATTACCGTCAACTGCTTAAATGCCGGATTCCATGTTTTGGTCGAAAAACCCATGGCCTCGTCCTTAGCGGAATGTGATGCCATGTTGGATGCCGCTGCCGAAAATGGCAAAACGCTGAGTGTGGTGGCCCAAAACCGGTTCACTACACCGATGATGAAGCTCAAGCAAATGCTCGAGAAGGATATGATCGGACCCATCGTTCATGCGCAAGTGGATTCGCATTGGTGGCGGGGTCACTGCTACTATGACTTGTGGTGGCGGGGTACCTGGGAAAAAGAAGGAGGTGGCCCCACGCTCAACCATGCTGTGCACCATATTGATGCCCTCGGTTGGATGCTGGGTATGCCGCAGCGGGTGACCGCTGTTATGGCGAATACGGCCCATGACAACTCGCAAGTGGAAGATTTGTCAGTGGCCATCCTCCAGTACGCCCAAGGAACGCTGGGACAGGTTACCAGTTCGGTCGTGCACCATGGTGAGGAACAACAGTTGATTTTCCAAGGGCAAAAAGCAAGGATTTCTACTCCGTGGAAAGTCAAGGCGTCCGTCAGCCGCGATAACGGGTTTCCTGATCCCGATCAAGATCTGAAAACGCAGCTGCAGACGGAGTATGACAACTTGTCGGATCTGGAGTACCAAGGTCACACAGCACAGATTCAAAATGTCCTGCAATCGCTGACAGAGGGTAGTGATGTGCTGATTGATGGGACCAGTGGTCGCAACACGCTAGAACTGATCACAGCCATCTACAAAGCCGCCTCTACGGATACGCCTGTGGACCTGCCGCTCAGTGAGAACGACCCATTTTATACCAGGGAAGGCATTATCAAACACGCCAAATACTTCTACGAGAAGGGCGCGAGCGTCGAGAACTTCGCTGACTCACAGATCAGAGTGAGTGGTGAGGAAGGGAAGCCCTAGGAGTCGTCTGCATAAGTGGCATTGGCCCCTGAGATAGGAACCGCAAAATCCCGTTAGCTGGGGAACACATCGACGCAATGTGCCTTTTCAAGGAGGGTCTTGGGGTGGACTCCTACACGCCCTGGCGCATAAGCGTGTTTCAACGCCCGAATTTGCAGCTCCAAGGGGAGAAACGCCGTTTAGAGCTGAATCGTACTCAGTTTGAGAGTCGGGAAAACAAACGCTATTCGGTTCCTGAACTGGCAGTGAGTGGACAAAAATGTGGCACTCAACGCCAATTCTTTGTGTTCGCCGCTAACGGAAATGAAGGTATCCGGGCGTCCTTCGTGTTTTCGTACCAGAACCTACATCATGCTGGGCTTATCATGGGCAGCTAAGCCGATCATGAACGCGAAGAGCATTGCCATCACAACGAGCATCAGGAACTGCCGATAGGGCAAAAGTAAGATTGGGTGCGATTCAGCGTTAAAAATCCTTTTTGCGTCTAGTCGTAGATCACGCCTGATTCCTTTTGAAATCGGAATGTTAGAAGACGAGGGGTCATGGCAAAACCCAATACTGCCTACTGCGTTGGTCGTCCCCGGAATCAAAGACAACAGACCCTGCAATCGGTTATTCGATGGATGCAGGAGTTTTGTGTTTAGCAAAGAACTGTAGCTTAAGAGGTCAGACATCTCACATCCTGCCAACGTCTGCCACCAACTAGTCTCGGAAACTTGTAATTTGAGGCGGGATCAGAAAGTTAGGTGAAACCCATGACTATCCAACGGATTGAACGCAAAAAGATCTGGCAGGAAGTGGCAGACAAGATTCAGTCACTGATCATCAGTGGCTATTGGAAAAAGGGGGATCGCCTGCCCGGCGAAATCCAACTGGCGAAGGAGTTCGGTGTCAGTCGATCAACACTGCGTGAAGCCATCCGTCAGCTGAGCTCCATGGGCTTGGTTCAGGTGCGTCACGGGGAAGGGACGTTTGTTTGGTACCCTGATGTCGAGGAGTTCCTGAATCCGCTGATGCCACGGTTGATGACGGACCGCGAGGATGTGACGGCTATCATGGAGGCCCGCAGCATGGTCGAAGTGGAGACGGCACGCTTGGCGGCGCAGCGTCGTAGTCAGGGTGAGTTGGAGCGATTGCAGGAGTACTATCAGAAAATGGTCGCCGCTGCCGACGACCGCAAACGCTTTGCCAAAACGGATCATACATTCCACAAGCAGATTGCCTTGTCAACGCACAATCCCGTGATCATAAAAATCTATGAGGCTGTGGAGGTCTTTTTCGTCTCCCAACAGCTGCAGATTGTGGACTACCAGGGGGCTGTACAGCGGGGTATCAGCGATCATGCGGAGATCTTGGAAGCCATCGCTGCTGGCGATCATCTTGAGGCGGCCCGCGCGATGCGCAGCCACATGAAACATACGCAGCGGGCGATCGCGGAAAGCCATGAGCGTTTAGTGGGTCGGGAAGCCGGTGAAACCGCTCCATGAACCGACTGCTCGTCCCAAACCACGGCCGTTGATCATTTGGACACTGCTTTGTCGAACTTCTCTAGCGTGCGAGATTTTGCATAGGCTGCGCGGTCAGTGCGGCTGCGTGCATGAAGTGAAACTATATGGAAAGGGGTCGAGATTATGCAGAGAATTGGATTCATTGGGTTAGGTTTGATGGGGGAACCCATGGCGGCGAATTTGGTCAAGGCTGGCTACGAGCTCTACGTGTACGACAGAAACCAGGAACAGATGGATGCACTGGCGGCTTTAGGTGCCACGGCCGTGGAGAACGGGCGGGCCGCTGCGGAGGCCAGTGATGTGATTCTGACCATGCTTCCCAATTCGCCGCATGTAAAAGAAGTCGTGTTGGGTGAGAGTGGAGTTTTGGAAGGCGTCAAGGACGGACAGTTTTTCGTTGATATGAGTTCCATCGCACCGTTGGCCGCGCAGGAAGTGTCAGAAGCCTTAGCCGCTAAGGGCGTAGTGAGTTTTGATGCACCGGTATCGGGCGGCGTCGAAAAGGCAAAGGCCGGTACCTTGGCGTTCATGGTCGGTGGTCCGGAAGAACATTTTGACGCTGTCAAGCCGATCTTGGAAGTTATGGCCGGCTCGGTGACTCTAGTGGGACCGATTGGTGCTGGACAGACGACTAAGCTGGTTAACCAGATGATCGTGGCGGCCAATATCGCTGTGATCGCCGAAGCCATGACCTTGGGCAAGAAGGCGGGCGTTGATCCGGAACGGATCTTCAAGGCAATCCGCGGCGGTCTGGCGGCTAGCCAGTGTTTGGAAGATAAGGCGCCTCGTATGTTCGCAGGTAACTTTGAGCCGGGCTTTCGGATTGATCTTCACACGAAAGATTTGGCCAACGCTTTGGAAACCAGTCGCAACTTGCACACCGCTGTGCCGCTGACGGCACAGTTGATGGAGATGATGCAGGCCTTAACCAATGACGGTCATGACGGTTTGGATCACGGTGGCCTAGCATTGTTCTACGAAAAGCTGAACTCACTGTCCCTGGTCAACGACTAGTTTCTGTAGGAGGACAAACTGGTGTGGCACTTAAGGCTGCGCCCACTGGAAACAGTGGTTTCTTGCAGCTTGGAACGTCGTTGGGTGTCTGGGATCGCGTAAATTAGATAGGAAGTCAAAGCACGATCATTTTGGGAAACGAGGTGCAGCTGTGCAGAAACGGGACACAGATTATCTCAATAAAGAGGCCGCAGCCATCCGCCAGGGCATTGTTGAAGCCATAGGCGTGGACAAGAAGGGACATCTTGGTGGCTCGATGTCCTCGGCCGACATTGTGGCAGCACTCTATTTTTACAAGATGCGGCACTGGCCGCAAGAACCGGAGAATCCAGCACGGGATCGGTTTATCTTTAGCAAGGGCCATTCGGTTCTGGCGCAATATGCAGCGCTGGCCCGCTGCGGCTATTTCGCCTGGGAAAGCTTACCTACAGTGAAGCAGTTAGGTTCGTTCCTGCAGGGTCACCCTGAGAAGGATCGGACGCCAGGCATCGAAGCTAACACTGGAAGTTTGGGGCAGGGCCTATCTTTGGGATTGGGCATGGTCCTAGGCGGGCGCTTGGACAGTTTGGATTACAAAGTCTATGTCATCGTCGGTGATGCGGAACTGGCCGAAGGTCAGATCTGGGAAGCAGCGACAGCAGCCGCTTTCTATAAGGCGAGTAACTTGGTGGCCATTGTCGATCACAACAAACTGCAGGCAAGCGGCGTGATCAAAGACATGTATGACGTCGGCAATCCCGCTGAAAAGTTCGCTGCCTTTGGCTGGCGTGTGCTGGAGATTGACGGACATAATATGGACGAAATCTTGGATGCACTGGATGCTGCTGATGAGCCTAACGAGCAGCCGCTGGCCATCGTCGCCCATACGGTGAAAGGTAAAGGCGTTTCCTTCGCCGAAGGAGTGCCGAGTTTCCACAATGGAGCCATGGATCAAGGGCAGTACGATAGCGCCCTTCAAGAAATCGCGGAAAGGCGGGGTGAATGACATGACGCTGACACAACAAAAAGCTTGTCCGCGAGAAACCTATGGACGTGCACTGCTGGCCGCGGCCCGGCAGGACCAGCGTGTGGTAGCTTTGGATGCTGATTTGAGCGGATCGACCATGTCGTGTTTGGTGAGGCAGGAATTTCCCGAACGCTTTTTTGAGATGGGCATTGCTGAGCAGAACATGGTAGCAGTGGGCGCGGGATTGAGTTTGACTGGGAAAATCCCATTTGTGCACTCGTTTTCGATGTTCGTCACCGGGAGGGCGTTCGAACAGGTCCGGCAGAGTGTGGCGCTGCCTAAGGCCAATGTGAAGCTGGTTGGTTCGAGCTATGGGTTCTCGGATTTTGGTGACGGTGCAACCCACCAATCACTGGAAGATGCGGCCATTATGCGGTCGATCCCCAACATGACCGTATTGATCCCCGGGGATCCCAAGGAAGTGGAAGCGGCTGTGGCTCTAGCCTTGGCCATTGAAGGACCTGTCTATATCCGTATCAGCCGTAGTGAAATGGCGTTTTTGCCGGTGTCCAGTACAGCGGACTCTGCCTTAGCCCCGGTGGTTGTGGCTGATGGTACGGATGTTGCCGTCGTGGCCAATGGAATCATGGTGGAACGGGCCCTGCAGGCCAAAGCGCTGCTGGCCAACGAAGGCGTGTCCCTTAAGGTGATCAATGTTCCTTCGTTGAAACCTTTGCATGGTGCTGCGCTGCTGGAGCTTGTTCAGGGTTGTCGCGGTGTCGTAACCGCTGAGGAGCACACTGTCATGGGCGGTCTGGGTTCAGCAGTTCTTGAAGTCATGGCAGCGCAGCCACTCCCTCTGGAGATGGTCGGAGTCCAAGACTGCTTCGGGCAGTCTGCCTGGAGCCATGAAGAGCTGCTGCAGCATTACGGCTTGACCAGCGAAGCCATTGCTGAAAAAGCTCGCTTGCTTGCCAGGCGCTAAGGCAGGCCGGGTAACGATCGGTGACTGCGGAGTCCACGGAATGGGCGACGAAGCTTTTTTGATGAACGCTGCTGTGTAACGAATATGTTCAGCGCTGCGGAGATCCGCAGCGAGTGTCCGTGCCTAGGGTGCAAATCGACTTCAGGCAGAATCAGAAAGGTAGGCGAAGCAATGCTGCAGGCATTTTCACTTCAGAAGAAAGTTGCTCTTGTTACCGGCGGGGCCCAGGGTCTCGGAGAAGCTATGGCGGCGGCCATGGGTGAAGCTGGCGCGCGGTTGGCAGTGGGAGACATCAACATGGAGCAGGCTGAGATCACTGCTGCTGCATTTCGAGAACGCGGCTGGGACGCCAAAGCGTATGCGGTGGATGTCAGTGAGCGCGAGACTGTAGACCAACTGTTTGCTGCAGTGGTCGCTGACTTCGGTGGTCTGGATGTTGTCGTCAACAGTGCCGGGTTGAACCGACGGCACCTGATGAAGGATATGACAGCTGAAGACTATGACACCATTATGAACGTCAATCTTAAGGGAACGTTTAATGTCTGCCAGGCAGCGGGACGGGTGATGCTAGAACGGGCGACCAATGGTTCTATCATCAACATCTCATCGATTTCCTCGATGATCGTAAACCAGCGACGCCCCGTAGGAACGTACTGTTCTTCGAAAGCGGGTGTCAATGGCCTGACACGTGCGTTCGCAGCCGAGTGGGCTGAACACGGTATTCGGGTTAACGCTATTGCACCAGGTTATTTCACAACCCCACTGAATGAGTCCTGGATCCATACGGCACAGGGCGACGAAGCATTGAAGCAGACGCCCATGGGGCGTTTTGGGAAACCTGAGGAAATCGGTCCAACTGCCGTGTATTTGGCATCAGACGCCTCCAGCTTCGTGACGGGTCATGTGCTGATGCTCGATGGCGGGTATACCATTTGGTAGAAGTGCAGTAAACAGGCATGGACAAAAGACGCCGCAGTGTGCGGCGTCTTTTTGTGCGAAGATATGGGAATAATTTGCAGGAACCTGGTAGATGGAAGAATATGCAAAAAACGCAGAAAGCACTGGTCTTCGCTCGTTGAATAGCAGGGGATGGACACGTTGATCAAGAAGTATTACAACAGATAGATTTATTGCGAGCGGCAAACATACACGATGTTTGCTGTTGAATTATGAGTTTGCGTGGACGCTTTAGCGTCCACAAGAAAAACGATCTTCAAAGGATCCGGCAAGAACCGCGAAATCCCGTCACTTGGGATTTCCGTGCCCCCGCCGCCAACGATTTGCTGTTGAACTATGAGTTTGCGTGGACGCTTTGACGCGTTCGTAATCTATCCAGGAGGTGCATGAGGTGAAAAAGTGGCTCAAGATATTGGACGAATCGGTGAATTTCCCGACAAAGCAAAAACACCTGCAAGCCGTAAAGGATGGAAGCATCTTCCAGCGGTCTGTACAGCACTATGACGGCTGTTTGTATTTCATGACAAAGGAAGAAGATGGCACACGACGGTTAGTTGTTGCGTCAGAGAAAGCAGTTCCCAGCGGTTTTCACGGTGCTGAAATTGAAGAACTGGCGTTTCCAGCGCTGTTGTGTCGGCTATCGCCGGAGAATGCCAAGGCTCTACGGGAGACGTTTCCGTGGACGGCACCTTCCGCTTGCGGCACCCAGGGAGTTTCCATAGGTTTGGGAGACCGTCTCGGGTTAGCGGCACCGGGTCACATCAAGACTGTACGCGATCGCGACGTGAAGCCTGTGTTAGCCCAGCAATCCATCCGGGAACTGGATTTAACAGGCCGAACCTACACGGATGTTTTGGACGCCGCCACGTGGGGTGTTTTCCAGGAAGGTTACCAAGAGGGATATGGAGCCGATGGTGATCACCTAAAGCGCGCCAAAGATGTAACGGCCGCGGTTGATCTCGGTTTCAGCATGATCACCTTGGACTGCAGCGAGCACATCGATG
>SLOZ01000492.1 GCA_007132255.1 Limnochordia bacterium
CCACCGTTTTTTATCGCCGCGATGTATTTGAAGCAGCTGGTCTGCCAACGCACCCCGAGGCCGTGCAAGAACTCATTTCCACATGGGACGGCTTCTTGGATGTGGCTCGAGCGTTGACCCGTGACACCACCGGTGACGGCAACATTGATCACTGGGCTATGGCCAATGCTTCCGAAATTGCATCCCTATTCCTGAACTCCGATTCACTCCGTTTCTTCGACGGCGAAGGTCGTCCAGCATTGAACCGACCGCACTTGGTGGAAGGGTTAGAGTTGGCCCAGCAGCTGCGCGAAGAAGGCTTGGATGCTCGTATCGGCGCTTGGAGTACAGAATGGTTTGAAGCCATTGAACGCGGAACCACGGGTATGCTCCTGTCCGGCGCTTGGATGGGCGGTCACCTTCGTGGTTGGATGGCTCCGGATACTGGCGGCCTTTGGGGCGTAACGCACCTTCCTGGCGGCATCTATGCCAACATGGGCGGTTCGTTCATGGCCATTCCCGAATCCAGCCAAAACAAAGATGCAGCCTGGAAACTGATCGAGTTTATTGCAACGAGTCCAGAAGCCCAGCTCTTCTTGTTTGAAGATGGCGATATCTTCCCAGCACTCTTGGGAACCTATGATGATCCGGTCTTTGAAGCAGAGATTGATTTTTACGCTGGCCAACAGGCTCGTCTCCAGTGGATTGAAGCTGCTCTAGAAGTACCTTCTGTGAGCATTAACCGTTTTGATCCCATCGCTGACGAACTGTATAACCAAGCGATCACCATGGTACTCCAGGAAGGCGCCGATCCTCAGCGTGCATTGGATGATGCCAATGCTCAGCTGCAGCGTCGTGCCCGGTAATTCGTTTTACCTTCGATGACTTAACAGACAAGGCGGGGCTTCCCGCCTTGTCTAGATTCTTGTAGGAGGGATTTGGATGTCTCAGCCTCAAGCTTCGGCTAACCCATCGCCACAGCCTAGGCAAAATCGAATTGCCTATCAGTACGACAAGTGGCAGCGTAAGTTGGCGCCCTATATGTTCATTTCTCCATTCTATCTGTTCTTTGCTATCTTTGGACTGTTTCCAATCATTTTTTCTCTATATCTGAGCTTTCACCGCTGGGACGCCATTGGGCCCATGGTCTTCGTGGGTTTAGAAAATTACAGCTTCCTTGTTACCGATGATTGGTTTTGGATGTCTTTGCGGAACACGGTGGTCATTGGACTCATGACTGGTGTGCCACAGCACGTCCTGGGCCTGGTTCTGGCCTATATGATCAACTCCAAGCTGGTCAAGTTTCCGAACTTCTTTCGGACATCGTATTTCATGCCTTACATTACCTCGACGGTTGCCCTCACGTTGGTGTTTAGTATCATCTTCGGTACTCGTTATGGGGCATTGAACTATCTATTGGAGCCTCTCCAGAATGTGGGTGGGTTTCAGTGGCTCTTGACCCAGCTGAACTTGGAGTATCCCATCGAGTGGTTAGGTCGTGCGCATACCATCCGACCATCGCTGGCCATGCTCATGACATGGCGGTGGGTGGGGTGGAATATGGTCCTCTATTTGGCTGGTCTACAGGCAATTCCGGGTGACCTGTATGAAGCGGCAAAGGTGGATGGAGCATCGAATTTTCAACTGTTCGCCAAAATTAGTGTTCCTCTGCTGCGGCCGATGATGCTGTTTGCCTTTACGATGACTATTATTGGTCAGATGCAGACATTTGATGAGCCCATGATTCTATTGGGAACCGGTGGTGGCGTCAACCAAGCTGGGATGACTACCGTTTTATATCTGTATCGGACCAGTTTTGAGTGGATGGACTTTGGTACCGGTGCAGCGATGTCGTATCTGTTGTTCCTAATCATCATTGCCTTCTCGCTGCTGAACTTCAAACTGTTTAGGAGGGGTGAACGTGACTAGAGTAGCCAAGATACTCCTCTATGCCGTGTTGGTGACCGGTGTTGTGATCACTGTTTTTCCGTTCTTCTGGATGTTTGTCCTGGCGACCCTCAGTCGTCGGGAGATTTTCGCCTATCCACCAAACCTCTGGTTTGGCAGCTATCTCACAGAAAACTATGAGAACCTGATGAATTTCGTACCCTTTCTGCGCAACATGTGGAACAGCCTCTACATTGCGGCTATGGCTACAGTGACGACTCTGTTCTTCTGTTCCCTGGGTGCGTATGGATTTGCTATGTACGACTTCAAAGGCAAAGAGTTCCTGTTTGCGTTTATGATTGGGACCATCATGATTCCACCGATCTTGGGCACCATTCCTTGGTTTATTATGATGCGGTTCTTCGGTTGGGTGGATCAAGCCCGAGCCCTGTGGGTTCCGGGTATGGCCAGCGCTTTTGGGATCTTTCTGCTGCGGCAGTACATTGAAAGCGCCATACCCAGGGCCCTGCAGGATGCTGCCCGCATCGATGGCTGCTCGGAGATCCGCATCTATTGGCAGGTCGTGCTGCCTTTGGTCGGTCCTGGCCTTGGGGCATTGGGTATGGTAACCTTCATTGGTTCCTGGAATAACTTCCTCGGGGCTTTGATTATTCTGCGCAGCCGCGTCACGTACACAATTCCTGTAGCTTTGAGCAGCCTGCAGGGCATGATTTCTACGGACTATGGTGCTGTCATGATTGGTACCGCTCTTGGTACACTGCCGATTCTTATAGCATTCCTGATGGCTTCGAACCAGATTATCTCTGGCTTGACCGCTGGAGCTCTGAAAGAGTGATGTTTTCATGGTTCTAACCATTGCCGGTGCATGCAGATCGCTCTGGAAGCATGAAGAATGATACTGGAGCATGGCGGTCTGTTGACTTCGCCTATGCGGAGGCATGGAGATCGACACGGAAGCATGCGGGTGTTCAAAGGTGTATGAATGTAAGAAACCGGTGCACCTGAAGGTGCACCGGTTTGCAGGTATCGAGGGTTGCTGGGTATCATGGAATAGGATGCAGATTGGAAAAATACCCCATATACCTGGTAACAGGTATTTATTTCCAATCCACGCACGACGGGGTATTACACAGCGGGATAACGATGGTCGGTTCTTGTTCGTGATGTATCGGGAAGGAGTGAACGCATGCAATCATGGCGTGCAGTGCGCAGGGCTTGTTTGATTCTCACCTTAGTGGTGTTCGCGTCGTTTGGCGGAACAGCCCAGACTGTTTGGGGAGGCGATGCATTGATTCCCAGTTTAAAAGACGTCTATGCTCCTTATTTTGAGATGGGTGCTGCTGTTTCCATCGGAGTATTGCACCCTTACGATGACCTATTGCAGAAACACTTCTCCAGCCTAACGGCGGAGAACTCTATGAAATTCAGCGAAGTCCATCGCAGTCCAGGACGTTACACGTTTCACGCCGCTGATCGGATCGTCGACTACGCAAAGGAACACGATCTGCTGATGCGGGGCCACACGTTGGTTTGGCACAGCCAGGTTCCGGCGCATGTCTTTCTTGATGATGCCCGGGAGTCTGTGACTCGTGAGGTGCTTCTGGAGCGGATGCGGGAGCACATTGAGCTGATGATGCATCGATATGGCGATGTTGTGTACGCATGGGATGTCGTGAATGAAGCCATCTCTGATGAACACAACGTGTTTCTGCGCAGCAACAGTCGCTGGCATGAGATTATTGGCGATGATTATGTGGCACAAGCCTTTCGCATGGCTCACGAAGCGGATCCGAACGCCAAATTGTTCTACAATGACTACAACGCGGTGCAGCCAGCGAAGCGGGACAAGATCATTCGTTTAATCGAAGAGCTGCAGGCTGACGATGTGCCGATCCACGGCGTTGGCATCCAAGCACACTGGAATATCTACGATCCTTCAGTGGCGACTATTCGCGAGGCTTTGGAGTTGTACTCACAGCTGGGAATGGAAGTCCACATCACCGAACTGGATCTTTCGGTCTATGCCTGGAATTCACAGACCCCCATGATGTGGGAACCGACGGAGGAAATCTTGGAATTACAGGCGCAGCGTTACGGCGAGATCTTCGCGTTGTTCCGTGAATTCAGCGACGTGATCACCAATGTTAGCTTCTGGGGTGTGGCTGATGATCACACTTGGTTGGACAACTTTCCCGTTCAGGGACGCAAGAACTGGCCGCTGCTGTTTGATGAAGAACTGCAGCCAAAACCGGCCTTTTGGAGCATTGTCGATTTCTAAAAGACCAATGGCGGGCTCTGTTTGCGTTTAACGCTTGACCTGCTGCCCAAGCCTTGGAACTCGGTTCAGCTGGCTCGAACGTGGATTCCGGTGCCTTTTCAGTTGGAACCAAAACCGCCTAATCTCTGTTTGTTCCGGAGATTAGGCGGTTTTCTTATGTCTTGAGACGACTGCTGACGCGCGTTGACGGCTCTGGTGGTCTCGCTTACGAGGGGAGCGATTCCCTTGTGCCAAAGGCAGGTCTGCAAAAGCCTCTTGATTTCTTGAACAAGCAGTATACCTGCGATTTAGCTTGCGCCATCGCAGTCCACCGGGGATCCAGTCAGCGTTGCCACGGTAGCCAGTCACGCAGGGACAGTATAAATAAAATAGTATTATAATATTGACATCACTGTGTACCATACAGTATAATGTGTTTGACAGGAGGCGGCTCTATGAACGAAAAAGCGATTCGCAATGCCGAACTGGAACTGCGCAGGGGCATCCTGACACTTAGTGTCCTAAGCCAACTGCAAACACGGCAGTACGGTTATTCACTTCTGCAGGCGCTGACAGATCACGGGTTAGAAATCGATCAGAACACGCTGTACCCGCTGCTTCGGCGACTGGAACAGCAAGGGTTTTTGGATAGTGACTGGTCCGTGGCGGAATCCCGCCCGCGACGCTATTATGTACTGAACCAACAGGGTAAGGAAGCACTCCAAATAATGCTGGACCAATGGCAGCAGCTCGTTGCCACAATGGAACGACTGCTTCCTATGAAGGAGGAACTGCAATGAATTGGCTGGATCGATATTTGGCAGCAATTGGTGAACGGCTCCCTGCAAGACAACGCCAGGACATTCTCAAGGAACTGCGCTCACTGCTTTTGGATGCATTGGACCATCAAACTGAAGGACAAGCGGAATACGCGGAGGAAGATATTTTGGCGGTCATTCGCCAGTTTGGTTCACCCGAAGAGGTGGCCCTTCGTTATGCACCGAAACCTCGTTACATCATCGGACCCCAACTCTACGACACATATCTCACAGTTACGCAAATTCTTCTGACTCTGGTTGCCTTTGGAATCGGGGTAGCATTGGTTGTTGAACTGGTCCGGGCTGATCTAAGTTTGCTGGCTGTGATGGGCCAGACCGTGGCTCGAGTCTTGTCTGCAGGCGTTAGCGTCATCGGTTGGACGACCCTGGTGTTCGCACTCATTGAGCGAACCTCGGCAGGCAAGTACGAAGCAGAGCCCGAAGGAAGCGAATTGGACGACGACGTCGGGAATGCTGCCGGTTGGGATCCAAAGACACTCCCGGCCTTCGTCAGTGGTGAACGCGTTAGCATTAGTGACCAGGCCTTTTCGCTGGCCGTCGCCGTTCTTGCCTTAGTGGGTGCTAACTACCTGGCTGTACAGCTGGGAATCTACGGGTCAGTTTCGGGAGAACTAACACCCGAACTCCAAGTGGTCAACAAAGATACAGTGGCGCTGCTGCTTCCGTGGTGGAACGCCATGTGGATTGCCGGTTTCGCCATCGACGCCGCAGCCTTGATCCAACGCCGTTGGCGAACTGGGCTGCGTATCGGTGCCATTGCGGTGGACATAGGCAGTGCGATTTTGCTGGCTGTATTGGCATCATCACAACTGTTGCTCGGTGAGAATATCATAGCATTGGCCGGACCCGAACAAGCTGACGGTTTGGCAACGGCTGCGAGAATCGCACCGCAGGCTCTGCGAGGAATCTTTATCGCGGCCATGCTGTTCACAGTTTGGGATATGATCGAGCAGATTATGGCCTTGGTGCGGGTGCACCGCGGGCGATCGGATGTTTCCGGAAGTACCGGCCAGTTAGGCTAGTATCTGGAGCGTGCGGGGAGGGCTTCTAGCAGCCAGTCCCCGCACGGGCTCTGCGTACGGTCGGTAGCTAAACGAACTGAAATCCGCAGGAAATTCCTCTGGAAATCTCATCCAGATACCAGGTTCCTGGAATTTCCTTCCATGCCCTGTGGATTCGACGGTTGACGATTGCTTTTTCTTGTGCTACGATAACATCAACTACATCACTGAATGGTCGATGAAGGAGAGATCTCTCCAGAATCTGTGGCACAGAGAACCGGTGTTGGTGGGAATCCGGTGCATAGACTGAAGAGCGTGGGCTTCGGAGATACCTGGGGAATGTGCGTACGCTGCAGTTTGTGAAGTTGGCAAGCTGTACGGCCCACTGTACTCTGTGTCGGTTGGCACCGTTATCCGCTGCAAGTGGGGAAGACAGTTCACAGCATGAACGACCGCAGCTGCGTAAGTTTCGGGTTGCGTCTAGGCAGTTCTGCTGGGTTAACTGTGTTCTCAACATGGGTGGTACCGCGAAATACACTTTCGTCCTATGCAGGATGATGGTGTTTTTTTATTACCCATTTGTATGCTTGACGGTAACGGTTGTGTGTAACCTGGGGCGGCTGCTGGACATGGTATCCCGAACGTGTGGTCTAGTGACGCCATCCACGGCCGTGATGGCGTACCCACAGCCAATGATCCAGCATCCATTCAGTGATGAAACATGGTGCCTACCGTACTCGAGAGCAGTTGCGGGTACAACAACTGGGGGTCTGTACGGTTCGAATGATCGAGCAGTCGCAAAGGCCTCGCCGCCGCCAGTGAGAACGCTGGAAACACCGGTAGCCATGGTCGCATTCCGGATGGTCCGTAGACCGCAGCCACCAAATGGCACGGGGCAAGCGGTGCGGTAGGTCGCTGGCACCAATCGTCAGGTCGCAGTCCGCCGATGGTACAACGTTGTCGGAACCCAACTCGCAGGTTGTCGTATCCTTCCAAAGGTTCAAACGATCCAAGCGCAGAGCGGTAGGCGCAGAGCGGTGTCGAAGAAACGCTCAAAACACAGCATGAAGTGTAAGCGGAGAAGTCTGAACACAAGTGTCGAGCAGAGAGCGTATCGAGCAGAGATGTGTAAGCGGAGAAGTGTGAGCAGAGAGCGTATCGAGCAGAGAAAAGAGAACAGAGAAGAGGGTCTAGAGAGACCTGTCTACGTCAGTCCGGTTAGACGGATTGGGCAGAGCCGAGTTTGAGATGAGACGGTATCGAGCCATCGATACCCAGAGCTGAGGAGGAAAACCCCATGAAAAATCTAAACCTACGTTTGTTTGTGGTACTTTTGTTTGCCGTACTATTCACCGTTTCTGCAGCCACTGCAGCGGCATCCGGTACCATCACCATCGCCCAAGGTGTCGACGTGTCAACCTTGGATCCACACATGTCCAACGATACCCCAACAACCAACGTGATGTTCAATATTTTCGACGCCCTGCTGCGCCGGGATGTAGAGATGAATCTGCAGCCTGCGTTGGCTGAGAGCTATACCCAAATTGATGATCTAACCTGGTCTGTGGTTCTTCGTCAGGGCGTAACGTTTCATAACGGAGAACCGTTCACAGCTGAAGCCGTAAAGTTCAGTTATGAACGAGTCTTAGATCCCGAAATGCGCAGTCCGCAGGCATCGGGTATTCGTTATGTGGAGTCGGTGGATATCGTTGATGACTACACCGTTCAGATTACCACCAACCAACCTTACCCACTGCTGCCCAATCAAATGAGCGCCATTGCGATCCTGCCTCCGCAGTATTACGCCGAGGTCGGTACCGATGGTTTCCGGCAGCACCCCGTGGGAACTGGCGCCTACATGTTCCAGGAATGGCGCCGTGATGAACGGCTTGTAGTGGAAGCCAATCCTAACTACTTCTTAGGAGCACCTGCCATCGAACAAGCAGTCTTTCGTCCGATCCCGGAAACAGCCACTCGCATGGCCGAACTCCAATCCGGTGCCGTCGACTTGATCGTCAATGTGCCGCCGCACCAAGTCAGGGTTCTAGAAAACACAGCCGGCTTGGCGGCCGCAACGGCTCCCAGCGCCCGCATTCTGTTCATTGTTCTGACAACCATCGAAGATGGGCCACTGCAGGACGTGCGAGTCCGTCAGGCGTTGAACCATGCCGTGGATAAACAGGCCATTGTCAACGCTATTTTGGAAGGTTACGGCATCCCACTGGCTGCTCCGGCACCACAGGCGAGTTTCGGCTTTGACCCGGATCTCGAAGGCTATGAGTATGACCCGGATCGAGCCCGCC
>SLOZ01000136.1 GCA_007132255.1 Limnochordia bacterium
CCGCTTCGGCTGCTGCTTGCGCCATCTTCGCCAGGACCTCGATAGCGCGATAACGAACAGACGCTTGCTGATGCTCGAGCAGCGGTATAACGCGCCCTACTACCTCGCCCCCTAGCTCGGCCAATTCCTCAACAGCATGGTTCGCAGCGATCCAATTTGTATCCTGAAGATCGCTTAACAGCCGTTCGACTTGGTCTGGAACCACCGCCTTTGCCTGCACGGTCGGCCCTTGCATGCCAATAACGACCAAAATTCCCAACATAAAAATGATATATAGTAGTCCGCGGCGCATTCGCCTCACCCCATTTAAAAAACTAACCAAGCAGGCCTGCTGCGTGGATGCAGTCCCCGGCCGAATCTGGTGCTTCCCGGTCCCACACGCGTCTGCGGCAAAGCTTGGTGCGTCCTTGCTGCATCCTATGGAAACAGGCCTGCAAGTTCTCAGCGTCTAGTACAATTAGCTGCGATCGTAGTCCTGAAGCGGTACCTTTGATCGTCTGAACAACAAGTCCAGTTACATGGAGGGCACCCAGATACCTTCTGGTTGCTGCTGGTGCCAATCCGCCATAATCACTCCGGTAGCCCGTAAGGGCCAATCTCCCTGCATGCGCTGGAGAACCACCTCTAAGCTTGGTATGCCCTCGGTAGCACTAACAACCTCTACACAAAACGCGGCTACAGCCGCAGCCAGTGCGGCTCCGGCCGCTGGCGCCATCCCTTCATGGATCGCCGTTAACAAGCCCGCTATGGCCGTATCGCCTGCGCCAGTGGCGCCCCGATTCTCCACGCTGTAGCAGGGCATCAAACCACAAAAACCGGCCCACGGACGTAGATTCGCATACTCGTGGTTTGCCAAGATCTCGAGGTCCCCGGAGAGGAACAGACCATGCTCTCCCAACTTAATCCCCACCAAGCCAGCTCCCCACTGGTGCAAACGTTTCGCCCAACGTTGAAGATCCGCAATGGCCAGAGTTTCTGGAACCGGTTCCTTCAACATCACCATCAGTTCATCAAAGCTCGGCAGGAAAATATCCGTCACAGGAAGGACCCGCTGCAGCCAGACCGTCCAATCGGCGGCCGCCGCCTCCGACTTGGGATCCGGGTAGGCCGTATCCAAACTTGTCACAATACCCCTATCTTGCAGTTTTCGAAACATGGTCTCCAAGTTATGACCACCGTCGCTGTAGATGCTGTGCATCAGCGGCGGATAGCCAAAATGGAAGATGACCACGTCCTCCAACCGTTCATAGGGCACATCGGACCACTGAAACGTCCCGTTAGGCCCAGGGTAATGGATAAACATTCGATCGGCATCCGGGGGCGAAATGACCAGAGCATACGACGACGCCATTTCCGTCACCCGCTGAATCAGCATCCGCTCCGGTGGATGCACGGTCTCTAACACTGACATGGTCAGATCACCAATGACATCGGATCCGACTTTACCTATGACAATGGGATTCATCCCCAAACGAGCTAGGGCGCCGCCGGTATTGGACATCGCCCCACCCGTCGTCACCTGCATTCCTTCAGCATGCACCATTTTCCCCGGCTGCAGTGAACTGATGGAACCCTGCGTCCAGTGCGGAATGAGATCAATGCAGACATGTCCTGCCGCCGCAATCGTCATATTGACACCCTTTCTGTAGCCTACTGCATCGGCTTAGTGCCGAACACGCTGATTTGGCGTTTGGTATTGACCGTAATCGCTTTGCGACCCACGGCAGTTACATCAGGATAGGTCATCGGCCGTCCCTGCGCCAATGCCTCCTTGACGGCATCCACAGCGACCAGAGCATTCTCTGTGTAAAAGTTAACCTTGTTGATTCCGCGAGCAACCGCGGCTTGAAAGTCGGCAGCGGTTAAACCCGAGCCGCCGTGGAGCACCAGCGGTACACTGGTATTTTGGCGAATAGCTTCTAAGCGGTGCAGATCCAACTCCGGTGTCTGTCGGTAAGGTCCATGCACCGTGCCGACTGCCACTGCCAGAGCGTCCACTTGCGTGAGCTCGACAAATTCCGCGGCCTGGGCAGGATCGGTGTATTTGCCTATATCCACTTCACTACCGCCTTCGAAATCCCCTTCACCGCCGGCCACGTGTCCTAACTCGGCTTCAATACTAATCCCCGCCATATGGGCTAGATCCGCCAATTCGCGAGTTTGAGCAACATTGTCCGCCCATTCCAGCGTCGAGCCATCGAACATCACCGACGAGAAGCCCCAATGCATGGCCTTAACCAAGGTTTCCTTCTTGGTTCCGTGATCCAAGTGCAGTACGACAGGTACCGGTGACAGAGCTATCCGTTGGTGAAGATACGGCACGAATCGCTCCAAATCCAAATAGCGGAAATGCACCTCGGCGACACTGAGAATAACCGGCGTGCCCTCTTCCTCGGCCGCTGCCAAAACACCTTCCACAAAATCATGATTCGTTACATTGAAGCTGCCCACGGCATAACGCTGTGGTACAGCGGGTTCCAACACATCACGGAGAGTTACTAATGGCAAACTACATCCTCCTCTTGTGGCAGCCTCTTGTATCTGCTGCGTCCTTACGCATCTTAGTTTCGTGACATCCTCGTCAAATACCTGCAGAATCGACTTGCGACGGCTATGCGAAAAAGATCGGGTTCGTCCAAGCCGTGCGCCCCTTGGAGTCCACGCATTCGGCGCGCACAAAGGTCTCTGAGCCTCTGCGGCGGTAGACCGCCTCGGTAATGCGCTGACCCGGCTCCGCGTGGAAACTGCGGCCGCGCCCCTCATAGGCAACAAAATGGATAGAGCGCACGGGCGAGCATTGAACCGAGAGCTCATCGTCCTTCACAGCCCACTCGAGAATCTCTGGACCCGACGAGGAGTAGAAATGCCCCTGCCGAAGAGCGGCTAGAATCGACGCCGTTGTCAAGTGGTCACTGCGCACCATGACCCAACCACCCAGAGAGTCTCCCTCCATGCTGTGGCTGTCGTCTACCGCCGTACCCCAAAGCCGCCGGCCGCGCCGCAGAAAACTATCCCAATACAAAACGGCCAGTCCTGTACGGTTTTCGTGCTCACAGCCGTGATTATAGATCTCAAATAGAGAAAAACCCTGCAGTTCTTCAATGTCGGCAAACTCCCGACGCGACCAGACCGGATGGCAGTACATGGTCAAACCCTGTTCTGCATTGAGCGCATCTACTAGATGCTGAGCCCCGTTGGCCTTGGCGGCTGACAGTGTAAAAGCCTGACCGTGTTTGTCTTTCCAAGAAGCGTCGCCCAAGGCTACCAAATGATGGGTACCCACTTCCGGGTCCATGTCACCCTCGATGCCTGGCAGAATCAGAAAATTGTCCTTATGTAAATCCTCATGATACCCAAACCTACGATGATCGGTGATGGCCAAAAAATCCCAGCCTGCATTGCGATAGTGCTCAGCCATGGCGGCTGGATCCGCGCGGCCATCCGATACGGTGGTGTGACTGTGCAGATTCCCTTTCCACCATTGTTTACCCACAGAACTCAGTGCAAATTCCATCAGCATCCTCCTTAAGGCTAACGTCCCACCAAACCCTTTCGGCCTCATGGCTCATCGGTGGTCAGATCATTGTTGATCCACAGCGACAACCATCCGAGGCAGAACAATAGACTCCAAGTTCCAACCACGGCCGGCCAGCCAAACCGCGAGGCAACCACGCCTGTCACCAAAGCCATGAACCCAGCTCCGACATACGATGAAAAATCTAGGAACCCTGCCAGCGTTGAAGCTTTGCCTCTTCGTCCAAAAGCCATGGGAATGGAAGACAGCAGCAGCACATTGGTGCCATTAATCAACGCCGCACACAGGCCGAGAAATAGACTGAGCCGCAGCGGTCCGCCACCAAACCCAAAAGCCGTACCAGCAGCCGCTGCCGCCCCAGCCATGAACAGCCAAAGTAACGTGCGTCGCTCATCGCTCCCAAACACTTGCAGCAGATAACTGGCTCCTAGAACACCCAAAAAACCCATACTGGGGATAAACAGGGAAAACGCTGCCGCCCGTCCGATCCCCAACTCAAACGATTGCACCAGCATAATGGGTACCCACATGTTAATGCCATCCTTGATCATACCCTGAAACATGGTGGTTACAGCCAATAAGGCTAACGGCTTCTGCAGCAGGAACCGCTTGGTGTCGGCCCACATTGTCTTCGGTGCCGTATTGGCTGGCCGCAGCCCTGCTCCCGTGTCAAAAACCTCTGCCAAACCGACATCCTTGGGATGGTTTGGAATCCGAATGTACCAGAGCACAGCTAGAAGCGCCAAATACATGGCGGGAATCCAAAAGACCCAAGCGTAGTGCGAAGTCATCTGCAGAATCTGGCCCGACACACCCCAACTGACCAAGGCACCCACCACAAAGGATGTTCCCAAGATAGCTGAAAGTTTGGCTCGCTGTCCCGGCAGTGACCACATCGAAGCCGTCCGCACAATAGGACCCCAACCCATGGATTGAAAAATCCCATTGGCACCCCATAACAGCATCATAAGGCCCAAGCTGGATACCATGCCAAACGCACCATTTAGCAGCGCCGTTCCCAGAAGGCCTAGAGCAACAAACAAACGACTGGCAATTCGATCGCCAAGCGTACCGTTGACCAACTGCCCGACAGCATACACCCAAAAGAAAACACTGCCGATCCAGCCCACCTGGACAGCACTGAACCCCAGCGTCTCCTGGATGGCTGGCAGAGCAATGGCCAAGTTCACCCGACCCAGATAAAACGAAGCATAGGCTAACCACAGCATGGAGAAAATCCGCCGCTGCCAGCCCCTAACATCCTGAACCATATGTCAACTCCTCACGGCAGGCATCATCTGCCTTGCGCTGCGCAAAAGCGCTATAGGCCCTTGTAGATTAGAGACAGCATAGCAGATAACTGACTTCCGTAATCCTCGTTATGGTTTCCGCGGCGCTATCCAGCAGTCCTGCATGCCTTTCTTAGTTCTCCGAAATTCTATTCGCTTTGGGCACAATTTCACGAGGTCCGCGTGAACCCTCATCAGCCGGAGCGCCACGAATGCCCTCCACTTGTGCAGCGAAGCTGCGAGTCATCATTCTTTCAACCCGAGGCCCGGGGAATCTCGTTAATTGCCTTAATTGCCAACGTCCTGGAATCCGCAGCGCAGGAGGGGCAATGGGACCAAACCTATTGTGCGAGCATCCAAATGGCGGTCACAACGCCCCAAAAGCAGCCATTCCTTCCGGACTCCAGGCTTGTAGGTGTTTGAGTGAAGGCGGTTTGCGGCGGCTACCGATACCCTTCCTGCCGCAAGAGCTCCAGCGCGATATCTGGAAAATCCACAAAGACTCCGTCAACACCGTACTCGAAGAAAAACCGCCGCAGTTCCATGTCCAAGGAATCTGCATACACCGGCAGATCATCAGCGCGAAATGTATACGGATGGACCACCAAACCCCGGGCTTGGGCGCCGTGCACCACGAACAATTCATCCACGGGATTTCCACTGGCATCTTCGATTAAACGTTTGGAGGGACCAATACCATCGGCATAGGAAGCAATCTCGTCCAAACCTGCCGGTGTAACCATGGGCAGAAACGTGCGATGGGCAGCGATTAACTGAACGAGAGGCAGTTCGCTTCCGAGCTCATGGCGCATTCGGCGGAGACTTGAAGGCTCGAAGGACTGCACCCACACGTTGGCATCGGCGCCCTCGTAGCCATGGGTAGACAGCACCTCCAGCAGAGCTTCCTCCATGAAAAGACCCTGTTGACGATGCCATTCAGCGAACTTCGTTTCTGGATAGATCCCGACGCTGCGCCCCGTACTCCTATTCAAACCCTGCGTTAACAGGATAATCTCTTCGAGGGTCGGTATGCTGAACAGATGTATGTCGCTGGGAAACCGATCCGGGTACACGGCAGCGCCAGCCCGCGTGCGTTCGCGCACAGTTAGATCCTTTAACTCTGCTAACGTGAAGTCTGCCACATAGTGCATGCCGTCCGGGCGCGAACGTCCCGGAAACACCTGCGCCACATTGGTCGTAGCATCCAACGTCTGATCGTGCATGGCCACCAAAACACCGTCTTTGCTCATCATCAGGTCAGGTTCTAGGTAATCGGCACCCTGGGCGTGAGCGTATGCATACCCCGCCAGTGTATGCTCTGGTAGATACCCAGAAGCACCCCGATGGGCCACGATCACCTTGCCATGAGCAGTCGCTCCCAACGCCAGCAGCAGGATACTCCCTACCAAAATCCAAGCCAGCCATTGTCGCAATCTCATCAAAGCCCCTCCTTCTCCTGCATTACAAGCACTCCAACCAACACCGCTTCTGCCAAGATCACCTGGTCTGAACGGATCGCGATCGTCCTTCGGGCCTGACCCAGGTGGATTCCACCATTTGGCCCATCTGCAGATATGCAGTCTGTTTGATGTCGTCATCCACAGCTATTGCGGTAAAAACAACTGGCAGGCTCACTGCCTGGAAAAAATCCTGGTGATCTTGGACCCGAAAGTGCAGACGTGGTTCGGACGCGTGCCCGCTTTGTCCGCAGTGGCCCAACACATCGCCAGTTTGGACCATTTGGCCCACCTGCACTCGCAGGGTACCCGGGATGAAATGGCTCAAGAAGGAGTACTCACCCTCGCAGTGCCGGATAACACAGTAATTCCCGCGCATGTCTTTGGCCAACCAATCCAACGTCAGCGTTCCGGGACGGACGCGTTCGGGAACATCGCTCCGCACCTCCACTACCTCACCGGGGGCTGGAGCAACCACCGGTTCCCCATAGCAGAAATAGTCAGTGCGATCACTGCCTTCACCGCGATGACTGCCACCTTGATCATTGATCACCAAGAGGTCATAGGCATAGCGCTGGTTCCATAGACCTCGGGGCGGCGTTGAATCGAGCTGGACGCTGCCATGCGCCACCAACCAGCGCCCCTGCACTGGCAGATAGTACTGCGTCTGCTGCTCATATGTATTCACATCAGGGAATGCGCCACGGTATGTCACCCAAGTCGCAACCAGACCCCGAAACTGACGAGTCATCTGCGCCAGTTGCCAGGGGTTCAGCATGGATGCCCATTGACTGAAGAGAAGCTTGGCCACGGAAAGCAGCCGTCCCTGGCGCTGGGCCGGACCGGGTAACCGAATAGCGGTACCAACTGGTGCTGGACTAGCAGCGGTTTTCGGGCCACCGCCTCCAAGCACGATGATAACCACTGCAGTGCCAGCTAACCCGGGCAGCGCTGCAGCGACCGGGAGCACCCCGACCATGGACAGAGTGAAAGCGGCCCATGCGACTGCTGCTCCTATAGAAATTGCGGATAGGCCATACCACGTCCAAGGCAGCCATAGGGCGCAGAGTACCAGGAGCATGAACAAGGGTGATCGCAGAACTGCCAGGGACGGAACCAAAAGCGCAACCACCATGGAAATCCCCAAACACACAGCCGAGATGAACAGCAACAGCGTCAAACTCTGATTCCAGAATAACCGTGATTGACCAAAGACCGACCATTTTGGCAGCGACACCGCTGCGCTAGAACCATCATCGTGGGACGGAGTCGAAGGCAGTTGCTGGCCTTGGTCGTGGTCTTCTCCTAAGGGAATCGAATGGTCTCGCGCCATGGGCTCGCCCTGAGTGGGGGAGATCTTCTGGCTCATATGGATGTGGTTGTGCGAGTTTTGTGGTGCGTGTGGTTCATGCCCGTTTACAGATGGCCGGCTAACGACGGCTCGTCCCGCCAGCATACTGGATTTTTCGCTTAGATCCAACCCGCCGGAATTCAGTGCATGTCGTTCCGACACGGCTACGCGTGCATGCTGCCTGTAGTTTCCGCCACAACCTAGAGGTCGCAGAACTGCCTTTGGTTTGAAGGATTCGGCAGGGCTGTGATAAGCAAAATCCCTACATCGTCGGTCCCGGGGTGAGTGTCTTGTTGCTTCCACATCGCATCACCTCCTTGAAAATCAGCTGTTATTGAGATAGTTGAGAGTTCACACTAAGCAAAAACGCAGAAACGAGGAAACGTTGGGCACCGGTTCTGTTTACTATCTACACCGCTGCGTATAGGGCTGCGCACCACCCGGCGTACACGAACCTAGCAGACCCGTTTCACAGAGAAAGAAGCGTGGTTTACGACCGAGTACGAAATGCCGCGTAGCAGGAATTTCCCCGAGCGGAACAGTCAACGTTGGGCGTTGGAACCCGGCTGTGCAACAGACGCCCATGTCAGTGACCTGACACCATGAACTATGAAAATGGGCTCGACGAACCCTGTTATGCGGTCGGC
>SLOZ01000166.1 GCA_007132255.1 Limnochordia bacterium
ACCCTGCTCGAAGAACGGCATTGGGTAGACGTGGTCACGGAAATCCCAGCTAACGGGATTTCGCGGTTCCTGTTTTGCGGACCAAAGCCACGTTTGAGGTGGACTCCAAGGAGTCCACTCCAGAACCCTGCTCGAAGAACGGCATTGGGTAGACGTGGTCACGGAAATCCCAGCTAACGGGATTTCGCGGTTCCTGTTTTGCGGACCAAAGCCACTTCTTAGGTGGACTCCTGGACGCGTTTTCACAGAGGTATCGAGCATCGGCTGAAGGCGAGCACTCAAACTTGGGACACTGAAAAGAGGCACTGGCTGCAGCCGGTGCCTCTTTTGGATGTTTGGCGAACGTTTCGTGACTCGCTTCGACCGCTGCGGCTGCAGAGCCAAACAACAACGAAGCTGGAGTGCACGGCTTCAGTCGTCACGGTTTTCCGGATTCCCAGCTTGCTGGGTTAGTTTCTCGAGGTCAGCCAAGAAGGACTGCAACTCTCCGGGCTCACCGGGTAGCGCTGCGACAGTGGCCCACTGCTGCTGCAGGTCGTCTAAGGTAGCACCGCCACCAAGAAAGCTGTTAATGCGGGCAGCTGCTGTGGAATTCAGCAGCGTTTCTGGATCGCTAAACAGCGGTTGGATAGCGGCTAAGACCTTTGGGTTATTCTGCAGGTAATACTTCTGATTCTCCAGAGGCGCTGCGTCAAAGTCCGTCAGCGGCTGAACTAAAGCACTCAGTTCTTTCTTGTACTTGAACTCCATCTCGACTACAGAACGCTGGGCTACCTTGAACTGTTTTTCGTCGGTGGTAAAAATCGCCGGCTGGTACCGCTGGTTTTCTGAGAGTTTTTGGGGATTGATGCTGTCCCAGAACCAACGGACCAAAGCATGGTAGCTGACGCGCTTGGGATGAAACCACAGTTCGACAGCTTCCACAGGACCCAAGTTTTCACCGGTGGCCAGACCTACCCACGTCTTGATAACACCTGGGATTCGGCCGAAACTGACATCGGCACGCCAATAGGATCCCACTGAGAATACGGCATACTCGAGTTCCTTATCCAGCGGTGAAGAACTAGCTTGACTGTCAGTTGTCATGTTGAGGTATCCTCCTTATTGATATCGGCTGCGGCGCGAAATTGCAGTGCCGCCGAGTTCATACAGTAGCGCATACCTGTGGGTTTGGGCCCATCGGAGAAGACATGACCAAGATGCCCCCCACATTGGCTGCAGAAAACTTCCACACGAACCATGAGAAAGGAATGGTCGGCTTTCGTTCCAATAGCTGTATCATTGAGGGGCTGCGTGAAGCTTGGCCAACCGGAGCCCGAATCATATTTGTGCCGTGAAGAGAACAGAGCATTGCCACAACCGGCGCACTCATAGATCCCAGCTTCCTTGTGGTCGTGATAGGCATTGCGAAAGGCTGGTTCAGTACCGTGTTCTCGCAGAACATGATAGCTTTCTGGACTTAGACGCTCTCGCCATTCTGCATCACTGCGCTGAACAGGGAAGTTTTCTTCCGGAAAACTTCCTTCAGGAAAACCGCTTTTCCCCTGCTTACGTCTGTCTGAACCTTCATCCGGTGGTCTCTGTGTCATGAAAAACCCTCCCGCGTTCTTGCAGAATTCGATACACTAACTCTTCAGCCAACTTAAGATTCTGCGGTTCCACATGAGCAGCCGTATCTGTAACCCAATGCCAGTTGGGCAGCAAACCATCGTCATCGCAGGCCATGATGCTCACTGCCCGCCCGCCGCGTGTCAGAATCGGCGTGGCATCTGTGGTCAGCAGTCGGTAAGGACGAGTCTCCACAGGCAGAGCGGGAGCGTACTTAACAACGCTGCGCACTTGTGCAAGAAGTTCCGGATCCGCAGCGTAGTGCCGGAGAATTCCTTCCGCTTCCGCTGCAAAGAGTCGGCCCTTCCCGAGATTATCTAGATTAATGAATGTTTTGCCCTCCAAACCGTACTGCTTGATATACTCCAAACAGCCGAAGGTGCCGGCTTCTTCGGCTCCCGTGGCCACAAATTCCACGTTCAGACCCGGCACTGGGTGCTTCTTCAGTCGCGCAGCAATCCCCAACAGCACAGCAACCCCAGAGGCATTATCATTGGCACCGGGTGTATAGCTGCAGAACAACTCACGGTGAGCTAACATCAACATGACAATGCCCAGATAGACTGCAAAGGGTACCGAAGCCCAGACCAGACCGGCTTCCCACGGCGAGAAGACTGGGATGCTGCGCAGTACGAGAAAAAAGGTAATCGCTGTCAGAGAAGCGAATACAAGGAAGAAAGAACTTCGGAAACCCTTGACCATTTTGGGGTGAAAGTTTAAAGCTGCCCGGGATGAATCATAGTGTGCCATAATCACAATGCTGTCTGGTCGCTCTTCATTGGCCGTTTCGCGAATGTAACTGGTGGCGTCTTCTTCGAACCAAGCTCGGATATTCTGACTGGTTTGTTTCGCCGCGAAGGGAGCTAAACTGAACCGGGTCTCTACATCCAGGATGTACAGAGCCAGAAGCAGCAGTGCCAGGAGTGCTGCCAGCAGTGGCTGCACAAAACTCAAACCAAATGCCGCCAAAATACCGCCAAAAAACAGCAGTTGCACGTAGGAGAAACTCCCCACGGTCTTGAATTCGTTTACAGACACATGATACCCCAGGGTCTTGAACTTCTGTACCAACCAGGCAGCCGCTCTGGCTTCCTGTTCGGTGCCAGATCCCCGAGGACCAATCTGCACTGATAACCGATGCACGTGCTTCATTAATGGGTGCATTCACACCGACCTCCACTCCCGGTACTGCAGCGACGATCTGACCAGAAATCGATCAGCACCGAGCTGCACCACCACGGTTCTGAACTTGCGGACTTAAAGTATACATTCGTTGACAGAAAAGGAGGATCCTTTTGACCCTACCAGAAACCCACCAAGTTTATCGCGGTTTGACTTTGGATCCCTTTCAGAAAGAAGCCTTACAGCACATTGACAATGGACATTCGGTCTTGGTGGCCGCTCCCACTGGTGTCGGCAAAACCTTGGTGGCCGACTACGTTATCGAGCGTATGTTTCGCCAGGATGGTCGTGTCATTTATACTGCTCCGATCAAGGCTCTGAGCAACCAAAAATTCAAAGAGTTCAAAGCCCATATCGGTGAGGACGCTGTGGGCATATTGACCGGCGATGTAGTCGTGAACCCCGATGCGCCAATTCTGATCATGACGACAGAAATTTTCCGTAATCTTCTGCAGCAAGATCCGGAGCGGATTGCAGACGTTCGCTACGTTATCTTCGACGAGATCCACTACATCGACGATCCTCAGCGGGGGAGCGTTTGGGAAGAAAGTTTAATCTTTATGCCCCCGGAGATGCGGTTTTTGGGCCTGAGCGCTACCATTCCCAATGTCGATCAACTGGCCGCCTGGATTTCGGCCGTACAGGGTGTGGAGGTTAAGACCGTCACGCATTTTGAGCGGATCGTTCCCTTGAAACACCACCTGTACGAACGAAGTTTGGGCATTACAACTCTGAAGCGGGTTCTCCGCAAAGCCGCTTCTCACCAAGCAAGAATTTCCTCGATACCGCCGTGGGAACGGGACAAGATCCCGCCCACCAGCCACGCCGACTTGATCTTGGACATTAAAGATGACTACCTGCCCTGCCTCTTTTTTACATTCAGTCGTCGTAAGTGTGAGGTGAATGCCCTGGAGTTGGGCGAAGTGGCAGACTTTCTCAGTGCTGAGCAAAAAGCACAGGCCGAAGCTATCATCACGGAGGTGGAAGGGCGTTATCCGAGGATAACCAGCGGACGCTGGAACTCGCTGTACCGGCTGCTGCTGAAAGGCATCGGCTATCACCATGCGGGTATGCTGCCAGCTCTGAAGGACATTGTCGAAGAGCTCTTTACCCATCGTCTGCTGCCAGTTTTGTATTGTACGGAGACCTTCGCCGTTGGGTTGAACTTTCCCTGTAAAACAGTGTGTTTTGAAGCCAGTACCAAATGGGATGGGACATCGTTTCGCACCATCTCCAACCGCGAATACTTTCAGATGGCCGGCCGAGCCGGGCGCCGGGGGATCGACGACATTGGCTATGCGTTTACGCTGGTCAATCTGAACTATTTTGATCCAACAGAGTTCCCGACCATGAAAGAAGCCGACATTGAACCGCTGCAGAGTCAGTTTTCGCTGACCTACAATTCGATCCTTAATCTTATCCACAACTACGAAGAAGCCGACATTCATCGGATTTTGGGACAGAACTTCGCCACGTATCAAGCATCAGAAGCCCGCCGGCGTGTGCTCAGTGAACTGGAAAAAGTAGAAGCAGCACTGGAACAGTATTGCCCAAACCTCGATGGCGATGGCTGTCCCGCGGTCCAAGACAAGCTGCGGCGCAAAGTCAGCCAGCTCAAGAAACGGCTGCGGCAGAATCCCAATTCGCGTACGAGGCGGCGGACTCGCTCGCAGATTCAGGAGATCGAGGAACGCTTGGCCAAGGCAGATCCATCAGCCTGCAGCGCAGAAGACCGCAGCCGCTGCAAAGCGGATCGTGCCGAATTTCGGAAGTTGGACAGCCGCCGCAAAAAACTCACGACTCGCAGTGCGGAATTGGATCCGCAGCAGCGCTTTATTCGCGAGTTCGAAGACAAGAAGCGGCTGTTAGAAGCCTTAGGCTACATTCAAGATGATGCCTTGACCACTGCCGGTGTGTTTGCCAGCCAGATCCATGGTCAGGAACTCTTAGTCACAGAGCTCTTTATGGAAGGGCTGCTGCATGAATACACCATCCCCCAGTTAGCGGCGATCTTGGTCAGTGTGGGTTACGAGCCCCGCAAAAACGAAATCCGCCACAAACACCGACTACCGATCAACCCGGTGAAACGCTGTATAATGCGGGTGCAGGCCATGGAAGAGCAATTCTTGGGTTACTCTCAGGTGGAATTCCACGACCATTTGGCACCGTTGGTGTATCGTTGGACTGAGGGGGAAGCGTTTTCAAAGCTCATGGACGAAGCGTCCATTGATGAAGGCGATGTTGTGTATGCTATTCGCCGAGGCATTGATCTGCTGCGGCAGATTCGCGGTGCCGTGCGGGAAGATGCCAGTCTGCGCACGAAAATGGCAGATGCCATTAAGCGCATGGATCGAGATCAAGTTTCCATTTGGCTGTAGGAAGGGGCAGTACCCAACGAATGCAAAAGGATATTCGATGTGTTGTTTTGGATATTGATGGGACGTTGTTAAACAGTGAACACGAACTTTCGCAAAGGAATCGAGCAGCCATCCGAGCTGTCCAAAAGCGCGGATTATTGGTTACTCTGGCCACAGGTCGACGTTTAGTTCGAACGCTGCCTTGGATTCGGGCACTGGAGATCACCGTTCCAGTTGTCGTCCATAATGGCGCTGTGATCTATGATCCCGTGACGCAGTTGGTTACGGAGAAGATTGGCATGGATATGGTGTTGGTAGAGCGGATTGTGGATGATCTGCGAGCCAGCGGCGTTCATTTTGTGGTGTACACGGGGGAAAGTGCCGGGGATGCACTGCAGATGGAACAGAATCTTTGGGAAACAGGACGCCATCTGCTGCAGCGTTATGTAGGTGACGGTGTTGACGCCGTAGATGCGCACGATTTTGCTGAGCCACCGCTGAAGGTGGCCTCGGTGGGTCCTACCGAGGAACTAGAACCGTACCTGCCGGTTTGGCAGGAGCGGTACGGAGATTGTACAAATATGATGGTGTTTTATTCGGCGGATGGCTTATACAGCGGCGTGGAGTTTGTCGCCCTGGGTGTTTCCAAGGCGAGCGCAGCCGAACGAATTCTTCGCAGTCGTGGTTTTGGTTTGGACGAGGCTTTGTGCATCGGTGATGACATCAACGACAAGGAACTGATTCTTGGCGCTGGTGTGGGTATTGCTATGGCTAACGGTGATCTCCGCTTGCGCGAAGCGGCCCGTCACATTACGAGCAGTAACGACGAAGACGGCGTGGCACAGGCTCTGGAAGACTATATTCTGTAAACGTGGTGATGGCAGATGGTTGAATTGTTGATTCTACCTCAGCAGCGAGCCGCAACCCGATGGCAGCAGCGCTATCCTGACGGAACGCTGCTGCCTTTTTCCCTGCCCGGATGGGTATCGGAGCTGCTCAAGTTCCAAGGCACAGCCTATCGCGAGAACACGACCTTGGAAGTTTTGGCTGTGCACCAGGGACTTTGGCAGGCCCAGCTGCAAAGAGAGCTTCGCTATTTCGAACCCTTGGCGGAGTTTGCCGGTTTAGCCCAGGATTTACACTGGCTCTACCAGCAAATAGGCCTGGGAGCGGTGGCGATAGCGGACCTGCCCTCGGAGGCCCAAAGTGAGGTTAACCAGCTGTACCAGGCCTATTTGGAGCAGCTGCAGGGCTGGAAGGTATTGGATGGCGGCAGTCAAGCTCAGGCGGCTCTGGACGTTGTGGATGCGTGGTGTGCAGAGAAGAAGATCACGTCGGTGCGTACCATGGGACTCTTGAATGTGCCACAGCGGTACCAGGAGTTGATCCTGCGGGCTGCGGCTGGTCGTAGGTTCAAGGAAGATGTACCAACAACCAAAGCTTCTGTCAACGTTATGGCATATGCTTCACCCACTGCTGAGGTAGAAGCCATCGCCATGCAGGTTCAACAGCTTCTGGCCCGGGACGTGTCGCCGAACCAGATCGCTGTGGTTTTGGCGGACTCGGGGGGCTATATGCCATTGGTGCAGCAGATGTTTCAACGTTTGAATCTGCCTTGGCAGCCACCGTCACCGTCCTTGGCTGCGGTTCCTTTGGGCAAGGCTGTGACAGCGCTCTTGGATGCAGTGAGCGCCGAGATCACCAAACAACATTGGCAGCGGTTGGCAGCGCCGGGCTGGGGCTGGCCATGGAAGCTTGATGGCAATAGTCTACGGCTGCTGCGGTTGGCTCCTGCCGTTAAGGGCCTGCCGCGCTGGCGGGGCTACCTAGGCGAAGACGAACGCTGGCCGGCGTATATGGAACAGGTGGCGACTTGGAGCGCCGCCACGGAACGCTGCAGCACGGTTCAAGACTATGCCCGGTGGCTGCGTGATGTGATAAGCCAATATCTTCCAGATACCTGGTACAGTCCAAATGAGGAAAATTGGGCACAGCTGCTGCAGTCATGGGATCTGCTGCACGGGGTTCTCGACGGTTTAGAATCTTCCCTGCAGACCGCCGATTGGATGCAGTTTCGGCACCTCATGGGACTGCTCTTGGACAGCCAGCGTTTAGGCAGACGCCGCCAGTTTCGCCAGACCATGTTGGTCGGTTCACTGGAACAGGTCTTGGGTATGGAGTATGCGTACATTTTTGCTCTCGGTCTTACAGAAGGAACGTTTCCGCGGCGGCAATCGCAGCATTGGCTGGCAGGAACAAGGCCAGACTCCATGGATGAAGAGCTGTGGCAGCACCTACAAGGAATTGATGCCAAGCTGGTGGTTAGCTATCCCTTGGAAGATCGTGATGGTCGCAGTCTGCTGCCGTCGCCGCTGCTTGATGGCCATAGGGCGAGGAACGTGCGCCTACAGCCTGGCTATTCCAACTCCGTTCCTTCGGGTACCATCGGTAACGGTGTGTTGACGGATCCGCAGGTGGTGGCTGCCATTCGCAGCCAGCTGCTGCAGCGGCCCCAGTCTGTGAGTCGGTTGAACAGTTATTTGGCCTGCCCTTATCAATATTACTGCCAGCAGGTGCTGCGTCTTTCAGAAGACGAGGAAATCAGTGAGGATTTGACACCGTTGGCCGAGGGGACCGCTGTACACAGTATTCTTCAGCGGTTTTGGGAAACGTTTGCTTCGGGCCCACTGCCCACGGTGGCTGATGCGCAGCAGTGGGTGGGCACGGCGGCCACAGACGAGGAAGTCCGATTGGGCAAGCCCCTCTCCAAACAGCTGTTGCGGCGACTCACGCAGTTTATTCGCTGGGATCTGGAGACGCTGCCTGAGCAGTATCGTCCTAGTTTTTTAGAGGAGACCTTTCAAGAGTTAAGCATCGATGTCGACGGCGTTCTCATAAAGCTGCAGGGAAAGATTGACCGCATCGATGTCAATCGGCAGGACATGACTTGTGTTATTCTGGACTATAAGACTGGTCGTAATCCACAACCTCGTGAAATCCGCGACGGTGTGCATCTGCAGCTGCCTGTGTACTTCTTGGCGACCCGCGCTTTATGGCCGCAGTTGAGGCCCGTTGGCACATCGTTTTACTCGGTGCGGGAGCGGAAGAAAGCGGTGC
>SLOZ01000158.1 GCA_007132255.1 Limnochordia bacterium
AAAAAATGAAAAACTAAATTCCACTTCAAGGCTGAGAGGGGTAGAATTTACTTTTTCAATTGACTTAAAGCACGAAAAAACGTCTGAGGAAAAAGATTCTCTTGATTTCACTTAGTTTTTTGCTTATAATGTTGGGTGTACGCAAAGCGCGTGCGGATGTAGCTCAGGGGTAGAGCATCGGCTTCCCAAGCCGAGTGTCGCGAGTTCGAATCTCGTCATCCGCTCCAATACTAATTCAAGCTGGCGTGGCTCAGAGGTAGAGCAGTCGATTCGTAATCGACAGGTCGAGGGTTCAACTCCCTCCGCCAGCTCCACACATTCATTAACCCTGTATAGGGTTTGTTTTTTTATTCTCGATACTAACCACTAGACAATAAGGGTGATGATTATGTTGGAAGACATCCTGGAAAGCATTATGCAGCGTATTAATGAACTGAAGTATCAAAAAGTTCACCTGCGACCATTCATCGCGTCGGACGCGGCACTGGGTCATGAACTAGACCGCGCCATTGCTGAACTGGAATGGGTGTACGCACTCATTGATAGCAAGAACTCTTAGACGAACGTCGCGCACCACCAACGCCTCTTTTTCGTGCCACGAAATGTCTTCTATACGCCTTCTTAAAAAAAACACCCCGGTTTCCAATTGGAAACCGGGGAAATTCGTCTGGTACCCCCAAGGGGATTTGAACCCCTGCCTTCGCCGTGAAAGGGCGGTGTCCTAGGCCACTAGACGATGGGGGCAAATGGTGAGCCATCCGCGACTCGAACGCGGGACACCCTGATTAAAAGTCAGGTGCTCTGCCAACTGAGCTAATGGCTCAGGCTCTCGCTTGCCACAACGATTATATTACAGCAAATCCGGAACTCTGTCAACATAAAAATGTCCAGTTCTTCCTCGAATTTGAACCAATTTGAGCCAGCCTGTCAGAAACCTTTCTAACCGCCTCACACCCAGGCCTTCAGAACTCGCCGCCCTGCTTTGGTGCTATGTGGGAAAAACAGGTTTCACGGTAATCGTCTGGTCTCTTCCGGGTCCCACAGAGACTAACTGGACAGGGCATTCAATGGCATCCGCTACAATCTGTAGATACTCCTGAGCCGCCACAGGAAGATCGTCCCACCGGCGAACGCCTGTAATATTCTGCTGCCACCCATTCACCTCGATATAGATGGGTTCACAGTCCCGCAGAACCTCGAGATCGGTGGGAAAGGCCTTCAATGGCTGACCGCGATACATGTATCCCGTACAGATCTTCAATGTATCGAAGGCATCCAAGACATCCAACAAAGCCAATGCTATGCCCGTGAGCCCATTAATGCGCACGGAGTAACGGGTCATGACTGCATCAAACCAGCCGCAGCGACGTGCCCGGCCTGTGGTGGTTCCATACTCATGCCCTCGCTCGCGAATCTCGTCGCCCAGCGAGCCGTGCAATTCCGTAGGGAACGGCCCTTCACCAACTCGCGTGGTATAGGCTTTGACCACGCCAACGACTTGATCAATTCGATTCGGTCCAAAACCCAGTCCTGGGGCAGCGCCGCCTGCTGTGGGTGATGACGAAGTGACAAACGGATACGTCCCATGATCAATGTCTAGAAGCGTACCTTGAGCACCTTCACAGAGAATCTTCTTGCCCTGCCTGCGTGCTTTGTCGATCAGCAGTGATGTATCTGTCAGAAGTGGCCGTATAGTTGGCAGCAAAGGCACTAGCTGCTCCAGAATAGCATCTACGGTGAAGCCCGGATGTCCATAGAGCCGCTGCAGAAGACGATTCTTCAATGGCAGCGTTCTGGCCAAGGCGGCTCGCAGCGAAGCCTCGTCGGCTAACTCCGCCATTCGGATCCCACATCGTGAAAATTTGTCAGCGTAAGCTGGTCCAATTCCACGACCGGTGGTTCCGATTTTCTCGATGCGTTCTGCCTCTTCAAGTTCATCAATGACGCGGTGATACGGCATGATCACGTGAGCAGAACCACTGACCGCAAGGGTCTCTGTACTGATACCCCGTTCATTGAGGTATTCCATTTCACTGCACAGCACGGTGGGATCAACGACAACACCATTGCCAATCACACACTGTGTGTTGGGGTACAAGATTCCTGAGGGAATTAGATGCAGTTTGTACGAAGTGCCATTCACAACCACCGTGTGACCAGCATTATTGCCCCCTTGATACCTTGCCACAACATCAGCTTGTGCCGCTAAAAAATCCGTGATTTTCCCTTTGCCTTCATCGCCCCATTGGGCACCTACTACCACTGCAATGGCCATCCCGACGTCCCCCTCGATTTCATTCAATGGCAAAAAAATGTCGCGTATTCGCCGCCGTTGTTCGGTGTACCTCTTCCACGGTGATACCATGCAGTTCCGCCAATTGCTCTGCCACCTTTGGTACATAACTGGGTTCATTGCGTTGTCCTCGATATGGTACGGGAGCCAAATATGGGCAATCCGTTTCGATGAGTGTTCGCTCCATAGGTACCCCCGCCGCTACACTGCGGAGGCGAGAGGCATTCTTGAACGTAATCGGGCCGGCAAACGATATGACGTGCCCCAATTCTAGGTACTTCTCTGCCATTTCGAGACTACCTGAGTAACAGTGGAGAACGCATCGCACATCGGAGTTCTCCTCGACAATGGCGAATGTGTCAGCAGCCGCATCGCGGGAGTGAATGACCACGGGCTTGTTAAGCTGGCGGGCCAGATCGAAGTGCTCCTTAAATACAGATTTCTGAGTCTCCCGGGGCGAATGGTCATAGTAATAATCAAGTCCGGTTTCACCAACGGCCACAACCTTCGGATGTTGGCCTAGCATTTCCAGTTGACTGCGAACCTCAGCCTCCATCGTCTTTGCGTCGTGTGGGTGAACTCCAATGACTGCATAGAGAGCCTCGTTTTGTTCGGCCAACTGCACAGCACGTCGCGACGATTCTAAGTCATAACCAATGTTGATGATCCCCTGCACTCCAGCGGCTTTCGCTCGCTGCAGAACATCCGCAAGATCATCTTGAAACTGTTCGTCATTGAGATGAGCGTGACTGTCAAACACAGCCTTCCCCCCTTTTGCACTCTATTTTACACGACTGCCTGGTGCAATGGCGTCCGAAACCGAAACCAGCTCCAATGTACCATCATTGGATGTCGCGGCCAAAAGCATACCCTGCGAAAGCTCGCCGCGCAATTTCACGGGTTTGAGATTCTTGACCACCAAAATACGGCGGCCCACCAAATCCTGCGGCGCATAATGCTGAGCAATTCCGGCTACGATTTGACGCACTTCATCGCCCACGTCCACTTGCAGTTTCAGCAGCTTATCGGCTTTCTTCACTGGTTCCGCCTGAACGACCTGCGCAATCACTAACTCCAACTTGGCAAACTCTTCGATGCCGACAACGCCTACCGTCTCTTCCGTTTCGTTTGTTGGTGGTTGGACAGGCTCAGGTTGCTTTTTCTGTGGCTCTACGCTATCATTGGCTGCTTCTGCCTCATCTTCCACCCATTCGATGCGGGGAAAGATTGGTTCGCCTTTTTGAGTCTGCGTACCAGGACGAAGCCCGCCCCAAGCAGTATCACCAAATCCTGTGTCTGGCAAAGCCTGATCAATCCCCAGTTGCGCCCAGATTCGTTCGCCTGTGCGCGGAATAAACGACTTAACCAACAAGGCGGTGATCCGCTGAACTTCAAACAGATTGTACATCACGGTATCCAGACGTTCCTGTGTCGCTGTTTCCTTCGCCAATGCCCACGGAGCACATTCGTCAACATATTTGTTGGCACGACCAACAAGTCTCCAGATCTGGGCGAGGGCATCGTTGATCTTGAGGTTATCCATGAGATCTACGGTCCGCTCTCGCGTTTCTTCGGCTAAGGCCTTGAGTTCACCATCAATAGCTTCCTCAGCTCCTGGTGCAGGAACTACGCCACCATGATACTTACCAAGCATAGACAGCGTCCTGTGAAGTAAATTCCCCAGATCATTGGCAAGGTCCGAGTTCGTTCGTTCCACCAATGCCTTTTTACTGAAGTTGCCGTCCTGTCCAAACGATATCTCCCGGAGAAGGAAATAGCGAATCGGATCCTCTCCCAACTCCGCAATAAGTGCGTGTGGATCCACAACATTACCTTTGGATTTTGACATTTTGTCACTATCGAATAGCAGCCAGCCATGACCGAAAACCGTCTTGGGTAATTCCTCGCCAAGAGCCATCAGAATGATCGGCCAGATGATTGTGTGGAACCGCATAATCTCCTTGCCAACGAGGTGAACGTCAGCCGGCCACCATTTAGCCAAGCTCTTGGTATCATCCGGAAACCCAGCGCCTGTTAAGTAGTTCGTCAACGCATCGAACCAAACATAGACGACATGCTTTTCATCAATAGGAACGGGGACTCCCCAATCAAATGTAGTCCGAGTTACGCAGAGATCGTCCAATCCACCTTTGATGAAATTCACCATTTCTTTGCGGCGCGTTTCCGGTTGGATGAACTCGGGATGTTTTTCAATGTGCTGCAAGAGCCGGTCTGCATATTTGCCCATGCGGAAGAAATAGCTCTCTTCTTCCACCAACTCCACGGGCCGACCGCAATCAGGACAATTACCCTGATCAAGCTTGCTTTCAACCCAAAACGTTTCGCAGGGAACGCAGTACAAACCTTCGTACTTGCTCTTGTAGATATCCCCGTTTTCATAAATGCGCCGAAACACTTCCTGGACCGCTTTGTGATGCCGCTCATCGGTTGTGCGAATGAAGTCATCATACTGGACATTGAGGGCTTGCCAGAGCTCCTTAAACGATGCGACAATTTCGTCAACATACTCCTTTGGCGTAATCCCCTTTTCCTCGGCGGTTCGCTGAATCTTTTGTCCATGCTCATCCGATCCCGTCAAGAAAAAGACATCTTTCCCTAAGAATTTGTGCCAGCGTGCCAGTGAATCCGCCACCGTTGTGGTGTAAGCGTGACCGATGTGCAGCCGATTGCTGGGGTAATAAATCGGTGTGGTTACATAAAATCTGTCTCCCATAGCCATCTTCTCTCCCTTATGCTTAATCAAAACAAAAAGAGCCTCATCCCATTGGGACGAGAGGCTCACTCGCGGTACCACCCAAAATTCACTATCGCTTCGCAGTCGACAGTCTCCGAAGGTGCTCCTAACAGCTTAGTTCACACCTTGATGCTGTAACGGGCATACCCGCTGCGGCCTACTAACGTTCAGCCACAGAGCTCCAGGGCCATGTTCGACAGTAACTGCACCAACCAGTTTTCACCTTTCCTGGCTCTCTGTATGGTCGTCACGCTGTCTACTCTTCCCCATCAATGCTGATTTACATTATTTTGTTCGCTGCCTGCTGCTTTTATCCTATCGAGACTCCGTGCGTTTGTCAAGAGTTTCGCTCGAGGTCTCTACAGTTCTCAGCGTTATAGTTTACCAGTGAAGCATGCCATGAACGAAGAAACGTTTTCTCTAAGCCAAGATTTGTCAAACATCTGTCAATAATCAACACGGTGCTGTTTGCCGAATAAACCGTGTTTGAACTGGGCATTTATAACCGTACGGGTTCGTAATCACGCCGAGGATTGCCATATGCTTACAATTGACTTTTCTTGGAAGCAGCCGTATAATGAAAGTGAGGTTATGTCGAACTATGTCGAATACATGCCAAAGGAGGGTTGAACATGAAATCAACAGGTATCGTTCGTAAAGTAGATGATCTTGGACGAGTGGTGATTCCCATTGAGCTTCGCCGCACACTGGACATCGAAGAAAAGGATCCACTGGAAATCCATGTGGACGGTGAACAGATCGTCCTTCGTAAGCACATGGCCTCCTGTGTGTTCTGTGGCAGCGAACAAGAACTGGGTCAGTTTCATCAGAAGAATATCTGCGCATCCTGCCGTACCGACCTGAAACAGTCATAGGTCTGTAGGCAGGTCCAGTGCTTTTTGATAGACTTCGTTTTTCGACAGGCCGCTGCGCCGGGCTACGCTCTTGATAGCTTGCTTTTTCGATGCTCCCGCATCCATTTCGTCAAGGACCGCCCGGCGTATGTCTGTTTCATCGGTCCCCTCGGGGACCGATTCCGTGTATCCGTCCACAATGATCACGAACTCGCCCTTGGGTGCCGTGGTGGAAAAATGGGCGGTTATTTCGCCCAAGGTACCCCGTATGGTTTCTTCATACCATTTCGTCAATTCCCGAGCCGCCGCAGCCTGCCGGTCACCGAGGACAGCTGCCATGTCGGTCAAAGCCGAAACGAGACGGTGCGGCGCTTCATAGTAAATTAGACTGGCCTTAAGCGAGCGCACTGCTTCCAAGGCCTTTTTTCGTTCGGTTGATTTACGCGGCAGAAATCCGCCAAAGAAGAAGGCGTCGCAGGAAAGACCGCTGAGCACCAAACCCGTTAACGCAGCATTGGCACCGGGCAAGACAGTAATGTCAACCTCAGCGGCGTTAGCGGCTGCCGCCAAGCGGCCACCGGGATCGGATATGCCGGGCATCCCCGCGTCCGAAATCACGGCTATCTGCTTACCCTCAGCCGCCCAACCAAGAATTTGCTCTGTGCGAGCGGCTTCGTTGTGTTGATGCAGACTCACCAGGGGTACATGAATCTCATAGTGATTCAACAGTTTTCTCGCCTGGCGGGTATCCTCGGCAGCCACGAGATCAACCTCACTGAGTATTCGCAGAACGCGCAGGGTGATATCTTCCAGATTCCCAATGGGGGTAGCGCACAAATAGATCATACAGCATCTCCTTGCCTTAAGCAAAACCCCTATCCATAGGGACAGGGGTTCTGTCGTTGTTTCCGAGACTAGGCAGTAACCGTCCTTAGCGTTCGCTGTTGTCTTGACCTTGTGAACCCGCGCCATCGTCCTTAGGACGCTTGTTAGCGCGACGCCGCTTGGGCCGACGCCGTTTAGGCTTAGGACCCTGCTGTTCACCACCAGCGGCATCCACAGTTGCAAGCGGCTTCTTGTCTTGTTTAGGTTTAGGTTTGGCTTTACCAGCCCGTGGTTGCTCCTTTTCCTGGCTTTTATCTTTCTGATCCGACCTCGGCTGCCGCTGCTGATCGTTCTCGCTTTGACCACTGCTAGCCTTATCCCGGCCCTGCGAACGCTGTTGCTTGGGTCTCGGTTTACGCTTCTGCTGGATTTCTTCAACGTCACCCGCATCAACTGTAACGAGCTGTGGAGAGTCTTCCACCTTAACCCGCAGTGTACCTGTTAGGGGTTCAACGTCCTTGACCTGTGCTTCGCCGTGTTCAGGGGTTACGACGCGACTGCCACGATCTGGCATCTGCTTACGCTGTTCGCGATACATTTCCGACTCATAACGCAGACAGCACATCAGACGGCCGCAGATTCCCGAGATTTTCCCGGGATTTAGCGACAGGTTCTGCTCCTTAGCCATCCGGATCGACACAGGATCGAATTCTCCAAGGAACGTGGCGCAGCACAAAGAACGACCGCAGGGACCGATACCGCCAATCATCTTAGCTTCATCGCGTACTCCGATCTGCCGTAGTTCGATACGCGTCTTGAACACCGCAGCCAAATCCTTTACCAAGTCACGAAAGTCCACGCGACCGTCGGCCGTGAAATAAAAGATCAGTTTACCATGATCAAACGTATATTCGACATCAACCAACTTCATCGGCAAACGATGCTGCACAACTTTTTCCGTACCAGTAGCGAAAGCCCTAGCCGCCAACTCCTGGTTTTCCTTGACAGTTTCATAGTCCTTGAGTTCGGCTAATCGCTGGACTTCCTTCAGGGGTTGGACCACATCTTTTTCAGCGACCGATTTTGGACCAACCACAACTTCGCCAAATTCCACTCCACGGGCCGTTTCCACAATGACGTATTGACCAGCGGCAACCTCTAACTGCCCCGGTCCAAAGTAATAGATTTTACCGGCCTTTTTAAACCGGACTCCCACAACATTAACCATTTATATAAGCGCTCCTTTTTTCATCAACAGAAGGATATACCCCAAAACAAACCGGGGACGCGCATTGCCCCTCAATGTTGGAATCATTTCATGCAGTACTTCCAATAGCTCATGGATGACCGTCTTAGAGAACCGTCGCTGTAGGCGCTGCAGCTCTTTACGGTAATCCGGATTATATAAACGCACCTCAGATTCATAGTCCATACACAGAAGATCACGAAACCACTGCACCATCAGCTCGAGATCGGATATCACCTGCTCGCG
>SLOZ01000304.1 GCA_007132255.1 Limnochordia bacterium
CATGAAGCCGCTGGCGAGGTAGTGGAAGTGCCGCAGCGCTGCAGTGTCCAAGTGGGTGACCGAGTTGTTGTCATGCCCCAACTCCCCTGTGGTTCTTGCGCCCTGTGCGTTTCCGGAGAGTATATACATTGCCAGAACCCATACGACTATCAAACTTTTTCAGGCAACGAAGGTGATACGGACACCCATGTACAGTACTTAATAAAGCCAGCATGGCTATTGGCTCCGATACCGGATGGCATCTCTTACGAGCTTGCTTCCCTCGCCTGCTGCGGGCTGGGGCCTACATTCGGTGCCCTGGAGAATATGCAGACATCCGCTTTTGATACCGTTCTGATTACCGGAGGCGGTCCAGTAGGCCTCGGGGGTGTTGTGAATGCGAAGTATAGAGGTGCCAGAGTGATCTTGGTCGATCCCGTGCCGTACCGTCGTGATAAGGCCAAAGAACTCGGTGCCGATCTTGTCCTTGACTCGCAGGATCCCGAGGTGCTGCACGCGATCATGGCCTTCACAGGATCTCTGGGCGTTGACGCTTGTTTGGAGTGTGCTGGTGTAGTCGAGGCCCAGCGGCTGTGCATTGATGCAGCACGCAGACGCGGTCATATCATGCTTATTGGTGAGTGTTCTGATCCGCTTTCTATCGATGTCAGCAACGACTTCATTCGCAAAGGAATATCGCTCACAGGACAATGGCACTACAATCGCAATGGGATACCCAAGATCATGCAGGTAATCCAGGATTCTCGGGTTGTCAGCAAACTGATTAGTCACGTATTTCCTCTGCGTCAAATGCAGGAGGCCCTAGAGATCGACTGTCAGCACCAGTCGGCAAAAATCATTCTTAAACCGTGGGAATGACACCAATGACACCAAAGAAGCGCTGGAGCGTAATCATACGCACCGGCGCTTTGTTTTCTGTGCAGCTAGACGTATGGAGGCATTCTGTTCTGACACCGCTGGTATTGTCACTGCTGCGAACGATCTGTCGATGGCTATCTACTTGAAAACCTGGAACCTTCTTTGGCAGTCACACACATTTCATGGTTGCCTGCGAGCAGGCGGATAGGTGTGTTGACTTCCCGAGAGGAGATAGCCCTACAAGCTAACCATCTGTCGTGATAATGTGTTCAGTCCGCTGCTGTCCGCCGCCGACGCTTACGTTCTGCAGCAGAAATCGTAAAAAAGCTCTGCAAGTACCCCAGTGACGAGGGCTTCGGAGCTTTTTGGCTTGGTAATTTGGTGTTGTATATCGCTGTTTTCGACGGGATATTCCAAAGCTGCTGGGGTCTCTCAGAGGTTCAATCGTTGGCCGGCGTCTGCTGACAATGTGTGTCCGGCGTAACACCGGACCCCGGTTCGGGCGCCAGGATATCCGACAGTCCAAAGAAAGATGGCGTAGATACAGGGAATTCACCGTTCTTCCCGGAATACATACTCAATACATTGGTGTTTTGAGAGGAGCAAGGCTTCATGAACGTTGTATTCTGTGGTGGGGCCAGTGAAGTAGGTGCCAGCTGTTACCTAGTCCGCATCGACAACAAGAACATCGTCCTAGACTGCGGTATCCGCATGAAAGGTCAGGATCCCCTGCCCAATTTACGGCAGATCCAACAGCTCGGCGGGGCCGATGCCATCATTGTCAGCCATGCACATCTAGACCATACCGGTGCTCTGCCAATACTCAGCCGCGAGTACCCGCAGGCCCGTATCTACATGACCCATGCCAGCAAGGCGTTAACGCAGGTGCTGCTGTATGACAGTCTCAAGATCATGGATCGCAATGAGGCGGATATACCCATCTATGCTGAAGCCCACGTGCGCGCCATGCTTGATCAAATAGTCTGCTATTCACCGCAGTATCCTTTTGCACCATTCCCCGGGGACAAGCTTACTGTCACATTCTACAATGCTGGGCACGTAGCGGGATCGGTCATGGCCTACATCCAGGGAAAGGAAGGCACGGTTCTGTATACCGGTGACTTCTCTGTGGTGGACCAACACACAGTGGCTGGTGCATCGATCCCCAAGTTGCGTCCTGATGTGCTGATTATGGAGTCCACCTACGGTGACGAACTGCATGCCAACCGCAGTATCGAGGAAGAACGTCTGGTAACCGCCGTGCAAGACGTTGTGAAGAAGGGTGGCAAGGTGCTGTTCCCGTCGTTTGCTCTCGGGCGGGCCCAGGAGCTGCTCTTAATCCTTAGACGAGCCCGCAACAAGAAACAGCTCCCCGAGATTCCGATCTATGTGGATGGCATGGTGCGCGCGATCAACCAGGTGTACCAAAACAACCCCAACTATCTCCGCAACACCTTGGCCAAAAAAGTGTTTCGCGGGCAGCATCTGTTTTATGACGAGGATGAAACGATCAGCCCTGTGGGTAATGGTGAAACACGCAAGGAGATCCTGGCCAAGCCCGGCCCCTATTGTGTGATTGCCAGCTCCGGGATGTTGAAGGGCGGACCAAGCACAACATATGCCATGGAGTTTGCCAAAGATGCCAAGAATCTGATCGGGATCACCGGCTATCAGGATGAGGAAGCGCCGGGCCGGGAAATCATGAACATACTCCGAGACATGCAGGACAACCCCAATCAGAAAGCCGTGCTATCGTTGAACAACCAGGCGGTGCCCATCCAGTGTGCCTTGGGACGGTACGGTTTGTCGGCCCATGCCGATAAGACGAATCTCTTGGGAGTCGCCCATCGTGTTACGCCTCGCCATTTGTTCCTGGTTCATGGAGACTTTGCTGTTACGTCACGCTTTGCAGCAGCTCTGCAGAATGAACTGCGCGGTCGCGTTTATGTTCCCAGCAACGGGGAAGAATACGAGATCCAGCTGTCGAATCCGAGAAAGCAGGTGCAGTTTGAAATCGATGTTCCTTCATTGCATCAAGGCGCTTCTAAGCTGGACGAAGCGAACCTGCGCCGCCTCTGGGAGCATGTTCACCAGCATACCGGTGTCGAACGAGGGTACACCGTCGAAGAGCTGCACTGGCTGTGGACCGGCCAGTCGCAGCTGCCGGATGCAGAAGCGCAGTCGTTCATGGGCCTGCTAAACGGCACAGCGTACTTTTCGGCGAACTCTCGCAAACTCTTTTTGTTCCACCCAGCTTCTCGGGAGGAGCTGAGAACTCAATCCGATCGCTCCATGGAAGTGAACCAGATGATCCAATATGTCAAAGAGTTGTTCCCTGCCGACGCGGGTCTTATCAAAGTGGGCGCTCGCATCGCTGACCGTGTTGCTCTATTGAGCTTCCATTTCCCGGCCCTAGCAGCGAAACGATATGAAGGGATCATCGAGGGAATCCATTCGGCAACCGGTTGGACACCGGAGCTTAACACGACGTGGAATCTGGAAGTGGCGCAGAGTCTTGTGGAAGGCCTTTTGCCGCCGACCGTGGCGGCCAGCAGGTACTCTTTCTTCCAAGAGCAGCACTCCTTAAGTGTGGCGCTCAATGGCGTCATAGAAGAAAAAGAAGACATTGTAGAGCAGTTTCGCCAACGGACAGGGCTCGAACTGAAGATCCTAGAACCTGGCCAAAGGCAAGCGGAGCAGCAGGATCTTGAGGTGAGGCACTATCCGCAGCCAATGGAGCAGAATCGGGCTTTGGCCTACGTACAGTCATGTTTGGAGCACCTAGGGCTGACGCACTTCAAAAAGGGCCGCAAAGTCCATAATGGGATACCGTACATTGAGGTATCGTTCATCTCACCCCAAATCGGGAACGCCTATTCTGACCAATTACGCGGGTTGGCGGAAGACATTGGCTGGAGCATCATGGTGGGCAAGAACCCGAATCAGGCGGCCATCATACAGACCGCGGTCCAACTGTGTCGTCAATACGACATCGGCCTGCGCAAGAATCCCAGCATCTTTGTGGAACAGGCCTTGGTGCGCATACAGCCCATAGCGAGTATATCTGATGAAGCTATCCAACAGCTGCAGAATGAGTTTCGCGCCAAGACCGGCTATGAACTAGTGGCGAATGATTAGGCGCCCGCTCCCCAGCCGTCAGTTCCGCAGACGAGTTGACAGTGGAGCATGAAGTCAGCCCTCCTCGGGGCTGTACCGTCTAACTGCCCACGAAATTGACATTGCGCCTCGGTTATCTCTGCGATTAAGCGTTGATCATGACGCCAGGATGTTCAAAAATGGAAAGGGAAGAAGGTGTGTGGCATGAAGAACTACAACCCAGCGGACAGTTTTGATCAAGTCACGGCTGCCCAGGATGTCCATTTTCGGCGTGGCGATGAGGAAGCTGCGGTTCGCTTTCTCAAACAACTCGCCAACGAAGGCCCCGCTCTGGAACTGGCTATCGGGACAGGAAGAATAGCGCTGCCGTTGGCTGCGACAGGCATTGCAGTTGATGGCATCGACATTTCTCCTCACATGATCGAACAGCTGCGCAAGAGACCAGGTGGGGAAGATATCAGCGTCATGATGGGTAGCTTTGTCGATACCGTGATGTCACGGAAGTATAGCCTGGTCTATCTTGTATTCAACTCCCTGTTTAATGTGTTATCCCAGGAAGAACAGATCCGATGTTTCGAGAACGCAGCAGCTCATCTCAGCGACGACGGCGTCTTTGTTGTGGAAGCGTATACGCCGGCGTTCCTCTATCGGCTTCAGGATAATCAGTATGTACAGGCTGAGGCCATAGAGGTGAATGCGGTACGGCTTGACGTCCTGCGTCACGATGCAGTCGGCCAAAGCATTGCAGAAAACCACGTAACCTTCGCCGCAGACGGAATCAGGTTTAACCCTGTGGTTCAGCGTTATGCGTGGCCAGCCGAACTGGATCTGATGGCCCGTATAGCAGGATTGCACCTGCGAGAACGATGGGGGAGTTGGAGCGGGGAACCGTTCAACTCTGCAAGCGATAACTGCATCTCTGTCTACGCCCGCTAAGGAAGATGCCTAGATAGAACGCTGCGCACCAAGGAATACGGTCAGACAAGTTTTTGGAAGCTGCTCAAGGGAGTGCCAATTTTTCGGATTCTCAAAGGCTTGCTGCCGCGATATGCCGTGGGAGTCGTATGCAGACCTAGTGGTGCAGTGTGGATTCGTGTCGTCTTTAATAATCTCTCTGCTTTCTGTCGGCGAATATCGCATTGATTCGCTGTTATATTTGCGATTAAACATTAAGATATCGAAAAATATTGCGGGTATCTGCGAAAAGGTTTGCATCGATAATAGTTATCAGCTATAATGGGAGAAATAGAATGACATACGTGAAAGCATTGATGAGGAGTAGTAGTTAGGTATCGGGTATCTCCAGAGAAGCGCGGCAGCTGCGAAGCGTTGTTACGGATACTAACGAACTCACCTCGGAGCGCCAATTCGAACCGTGGATTTTCGTAGAGTTGGCCGAGTGTTCACCACACTCGTTATCAAAAACTGGACGACAATCATGCGAATCGTCCATGAGATGTGTTACCCAAGTGGTAACAGCAAAAAGGGTGGTACCGCGAAAACGGATCTTTTCGCCCCTTTGGCCAATAACAGGGCCGTTTGGGATGGGAAGATCTTTTTGTTTCTACCACAATGTATTCGGGAGGGAAGCGTGACCATGACAGATAACCAGCAGATGACAGGAGCTAGCATGCTGTTGCAGGCTTTAGCCAGGGAAAATGTGGATGTTGTGTTTGGCTATCCAGGTGGAGCTATTTTACCGACCTATGATGAAATCTATAAGCAGGGTATTCGGCATATCCTTGCTCGCCATGAACAAGGGGCGATTCATGCTGCTGAAGGCTATGCTCGCGTATCAGGAAAACCCGGAGTGTGTATTGTCACCTCGGGACCGGGGGCTACCAATGTGGTCACAGGCCTTGCCGACGCCATGATGGACTCGCTGCCCTTGGTGGTCATTACAGGTCAAGTACCAACCTCGTTAGTGGGGTCCGATGCCTTTCAGGAGGCAGACATCTTCGGGATCACCATGTCGATTACCAAGCATAACTACCAGGTTAAACGAGTAGAAGACTTACCCCGGATTGTGCAATCGGCATTTCATATCGCGACCACAGGCCGGCCCGGCCCGGTGGTCATCGACTTACCCAAGGATGTATCGCTGGCTGCGGGCGAATTCTCGTATACCACCGATGTGCAGCTGTCAGGATATACTCCGCGATTGATCCCTAAGGCGGATCAGGTTGAGAAACTCGTGGAAGCGCTGCAGAAGGCTAGGAAGCCAATAATTCTGGCAGGAGCCGGTGTCCTGCATGCCCAAGCCAGTCCGGAGCTCAAGCAGTTCGTTGAGAACAATCAGATCCCCTTGGTCAATACCCTGCTCGGATTGGGTAATCTATCCGGCGATCATCCCCTCAATCTCGGGATGGGTGGTATGCACGGAACGTACAGCTCCAACATGGCCCTGCATGAATGTGACTTGCTCATCAATATTGGAGCTCGGTTTGATGATCGGCTCACTGGCAACTTGGAGCACTTCGCACCCAACGCAATCGTCGCCCACATTGATATCGACCCGGCAGAACTGGGTAAGAATGTGCACGCCCACATCCCGATTCTTGCGGATGCCAAAGAAGTGCTGCGGGCGCTGTTGACGGCTGTTGCGGAACCCGGCAGCTACCAGGAGTGGGTAGAGCACTGCCAGCAGAACCAGAAGGAGTATCCTCTGTGGTACGATCTTGATGATGCTGTGGTCAAACCGCAAGCGGTCATGGAAGCTCTCTATAAGGTGACCAAGGGCGATGCCATTATTACGACGGACGTCGGGCAGCACCAAATGTGGGCGGCCCAGTACTATAAATTCGCGAAGCCGAACTACTGGGTTACCTCTGGCGGCTTGGGGACCATGGGCTTTGGTTTTCCAGCGGCCATTGGAGCTCAGTTCGCTGCGCCCAACAAGACCGTGGTTGCGATTACGGGCGACGGAGGCTTCCAGATGACCCTGCAGGAGTTGGCTCTGCTGAAGGAATATGCTCTGCGGGTTAAGGTCTTGGTGATAAACAACGGTTGTCTAGGAATGGTTCGGCAGTGGCAGGAACTGTTCTTCGAAGAACGATTTTCTCACTCCTTGATGCCCGTACAGCCGGATTTTGTCAAATTAGCTGAAGCCTATGATGTCAAAGGCATTCGTGTCGAGGACCCAACGAAGCTCGAAGCAGCGCTGCAGGAGGCCATGACGTATCCTGGCCCCGTGGTGATGGACATTCGGGTGGCTGCCAGCGAGAATGTGTACCCGATGATTGCCCCAGGTAAAGGTCATCATGAAATGGAAGGAGTCACGAGATATGACAAACAAGCCTAGAACCATTGTTGAGAAGATCTGGGATGCCCATACCGTTGTGGCCGAAGAGAACAAACCCCATCTAGTATACATTGACCTGCATTTGGTTCATGAAGTGACCTCACCGCAGGCCTTCGAAGGTCTGCGCTTGGCCGAACGCGAGGTGCGCCGACCGGCGTTGACCTTTGCCACGATGGATCATAATGTACCCACCGTGGACCGTCTGCATATTCAAGATCCTATTTCTCGGATTCAAGTGGACACCTTATCCGAAAACTGTCGCCAGTTCGGGATCGAACTAGCAGATTTGGCCAGTCCAGATAACGGTATTGTTCACGTGATCGGTCCGGAGTTGGGGCTCACCCAGCCAGGGAAAACCATTGTCTGCGGTGATTCGCATACCTCGACCCACGGAGCCTTCGGTGCTCTGGCCTTTGGTATTGGAACCAGTGAAGTAGAGCACGTTTTGGCTACCCAATCCCTGTGGCAGATGAAGCCCAAAACCCTGCAGGTGAAGGTGACCGGGAGCCTGAAGCCGGGAATGACCGCCAAGGACGTAATTCTGGCCATCATCGCCACCTATGGGGTGAATTTCGGAACGGGTCATGTCATTGAGTTTACTGGTGATACGATTCGTGCCATGACCATGGAAGAACGCATGACCATCTGCAATATGTCCATTGAAGCCGGTGCCAAGGCGGGGTTGATCAGTCCGGACGAAACCACCTTTGCCTATCTGGAAGGGCGGCGAAATGTGCCCGCTGGCGAAGCTTTTTCTGAGGCTGTTGAGGGATGGCGCCAATGGGCAACGGATGACGGAGCTGAGTTCGATCAGAACGTAGAAATTAAGGCAGAAGACATTCAACCCCGAGTTACCTGGGGTACGAACCCAGCGCAGGGAATTGGTATCCAAGAGTCCGTTCCTGATCCCGCACAAGC
>SLOZ01000323.1 GCA_007132255.1 Limnochordia bacterium
GTCTCCTATCCATCTCATTAGGATGGAAACGCACAGCTATGATATACGGCGCTTCCCCAGATGTCCAGTGTCCGTACGTGATCGCTACCACAGTTCCGTCAGGCAAGACTTGCACACCCGGATACGTGGAATCCGTTTTATAATGATTGGCTCCTAACCGAATACGGTAATCGCCTTCGGTGCCATCTTTAAGATCTTGGTAACGACCAATCCACGCCACGAAATCTCCTCGGGTCGAGCTGGCATGGCACATGTCACGAAATACCACTACAAGCCGACCATCAATGAGATAACGCGCCGTATGGCGATCACCAGTCAAGGCTCCTGGAAGCTCTTTGGGCTCTGACCAGGTTTTACCTTCATCTCCGCTGAAACTGACAAATGAGTTAAGGGTGCGGGTATTTTCCCGGAGCAGGAGTGCGATCTCGCTCTTGTCCGGTGCGTATACGGCACCGGCTTCGCATAGATGCGCTGTGGGATGCTCCAGAATCACATTGGGCTCTGCCCACGTGAGACCCCCGTCTCCGCTGAAGACTGCATAGACCCGCATCCCACCGTCAGGTTCACTGGCTGGCGAACCCCAATGCTCGCCGTCACCGCCGCGGATCACGCGTCCATCATCGTGGAAGAATGCCACATAATGACCCGGTTTGGTCAACGACACCACATCGCTCACGGCCACAATGCCCCCATAATCTCCTATAGGCTCTAGTTCGCTCCAGCTGTCCCCTTGGTTCTTAGAAACTGAGCTGCGGATGGGGTACATGCCCGAGAACAATAGCCAAAGTTCCTGCCCATCAGCAGCGAAGGTTCTGTACAGCGTCGGAACCTCTCTGGATGTTTCCCAACTAGCCGGCGTAGCAAGCCGATCACTCCAGGTGATGCCCCCATCATGACTGCGCTTCATCACCACTGCGCCGCGCCCATGACCTTTGGGATACACTGCCACAATGGTTTTGCGGTCTTTCAGTAATATGCTGGTGACATGACCAAGATACTGTCCCGGTTCCCTATCCACCACTGTACAGCGATGCTCTTCCCACGCAAGATCCAACAGCGGAATGGAATATCCAATCTTGATCCTATTGCCTAAATGCTCGTCATTCATGGCCCCTAATAACCTCCTATCCAACTATCGACATCCGCAGAACACATTCACCCATCGAGCTCGTTGTTTTTGGAAATGAAATAGAACTCTTCTCAGTTTTGAGCCCGGTCACCAAATCTGCAGGGTAAATGTACTCGTTCACCGGGATCCAGTTATGTGCTAGCCTCATCTTAGAAAAAGCGTGTGTAATAACAGCGATACTAACTGTGTTCCTCGTCATGGAACACGTTTGGATAACGGTATCGATCCGCTACCCCCAAGGCACATGAGCATTCTCCCAATACCCTTTGCCCAGGAGCATTGTTGGTTCTTTGGTCACCTCACTAAACCCCTGTTCGAACTCTCGATGAAACCAAAGTTGTAGTCCAAAAGGAATACACATAAACTGACGTGCGAGAACCTGCCATGGCTGTTCGTGGACCGGAAAACATCGACGTGATGAACAGTTCGGTTATAACAACACGGCAATAGCTCTTTGAGTGACATAGCATAAGCAAACGTCTTCCGCCGTCGAGCCTTCGCCTCGAAAAACCAAGGCCTACAAACTCATACTACGGTGCATTTGGAGCCCTTCCCCACGTTACTCGCTGTGAGGCTGTCTATTCCTGGCACCTATCAAAATCTCCATTTTACCAAGCATTTCACTGCACACATACCCGCACCACAATACTACAATACGCCCACCTGCTGCAGAAACCGAATATCCTCCATCTCGATCCCCAACACCTCACAGACCTCCCAAGGCACAGTGCCACCAACACGACCGATGGATTTGACGAAGCCATGTTGATCACTACCCACCACGAATTCCACACCGCTGTCCCGCCAAAGTCTGTACACATTCAGCATCATCCGCAGCGGTGCGGGCAGATTGGATGCTCGAGCACGCTCCCAAGTATTCCCATTGATCTCCAGAGGAACGTTGTGAGCAGCGGCGGTTCGTCCCACCTCCCGAACATTCATCCCAAAGAACCTGTCGAGATCTTCCTGTGTATGATTTTGGAGATCCCGCCGCGACAACTCACTTACCCACCGCGGTATAGGCGCCTTCACCAAACACTGGTCAATGGCATGACGGAGTGGATGGGCAATGAAAACTGGTTTGGAGAATCGCGAGCGAAATTCTGCTGCCTCAGTAATCCGATTTTTGAGCTGGGTAGTGTTCTCGTCGCCATCGCTGCTCGTTAATTTCGCCTCACAGATGAAGTAATCCGCTATCTCGATAATCGCTGCGGGAATATCCACTAAAGCCATAGCCGGCGGTACCTCGGGAGCGAACAGTAATTTCAGCTCAGGAAACGCCGACTGCAGAGCTACCACCTCATCCCGGAGCGTTAAGATGCCCGCCACATTTTGTGAGTACAGGGGACTCGATATGAGTTTTCGCGGATCCAGATACAGATCCAAATGATCCGTGACACCGACCACTCGACGCCCGGTCATCACAGCGTGCTCTAGATACGATCGCAGGGTCGTCCCGGGGTCCCGTTCCTGCCCGGCATGGTAATGCAGATCTATGGTGTGGATCATGCGAACACCCTTCCTCGTCGCTCTGTTGTTGGTCACCTGTCCGTAAATTGCACGCTCTCGATGTCGATTCTACCGCATGTGCAGCAGAGCATAGAGAATGCTGATATGGGCAGCATAATATGTAGGCAGAATCAGAAAACCCAACCCCTTGGTACCAACAAAGTCCACCTCGCCGATAATGGTATCCGAGATCAGGATCAGGCCGATTCCGACGATCATCCAGCTCTTCACGGCTGCGGATGCATCCATTCCCACGGCAGCCGCCAGGGACAGGCAGGATATGACGACGTAGAGAAAAACCGCCACGGCCAATGTCTTCTGACCAATGGCCGGGCCTACCCGCAGGGCAAAATAGGCGCCATAGCCAAGCAATAGGAGCCAAAACACCGAAGCCTGCAGTGTACCTTGGGACCACGTGAAGACCAGATACCCCAAGTGCGCCAACCAGAAACTGCTGACACCCCACAGATAGTACTGGGGATTTCGTTTCTTATGCGACAGGAAAAAGTCACCCACAATGGAACAAGCGAACGCGGCCAGAATCACCCACACGGCAGCCGGCAGACCCATGGTCCACTGCGCTAGCAGCAAGATTAACATACACGTTAGGGTCACGCCTGCCTTATAACGAAAATCATTGGTCCGGATAGCCATTACACCGAACAACGCTGGTAGAATTCCAGTCAAATAAACCATCAAAAAAGGCCTCCTCATTGCTTTGATGGCAGCTAAAAATCTGCTCTCTACGTTGTTCCCCGTAGAGATGCGGCAATCCTTTTCCCGGCGCTCCTTCGCCTCACTCACGTTAACGGCACCTAAACGAACAGAGGGAGTGCCCCACTGTCTCCCGTGGCGATGCACTCCCTCGCAGGTCAGTCGTGGTGCTGCTTGTTACTGCTCAAAGTAGAAGGTCTCGGGATGACGAGAACAACTCCACAGCGAATCCCACACCCAAAAGCCATTCTCAGGAACGTTGCGCAGGCTTTGGTTCACAACAATCGGATACGGTGTATTGGCCACAGTTCCAATGGTCCAAAGATTCGCAGCTTGGGCGTCCAACAACATCTGGGCCAACTCAGTGCGCATGGCTTCATCCGGCTCCTGCAGAAGTTGTATCCAGGCATTGTACAACTCCTGAATCGCAGCAGGCGGTTCTTCACCGGCATTACCACCGCTGGCATACCATTGACCCCATGCAGGCCAAATGGTTCGATCCCAGCGAGAGATTGGAACATAAGCACTGGCTTCAGTGGGGAAGCGAATGTCAGTGGAACTGTCACCGTGCCACACTGAAGCATCCATCAGGTTGGCCTCGGCCCGCTGCCGCTGCAGTTCACCAGAGATCACGCGACTGCGCATATCCACACCGATCTCCTGCCAATGCTGTGTGACCAGCTCCACATTGGGCTGTTTCGGCGTTTCAGAATCAAGGTACTCCAAGGTGAAGGTTAAACGACGACCATCGGGCATCATACGATAGCCTTGGTTGTCCCGCTGATCCAAGCCCATTTCATCGAGCAGACGATTGGCTTCTGCTCGATCAAAGGAAACAAAACTGCTGGCGTATTCCGGTTTGAAATAGCGACTCATGGCCAGCACACTCATCTGCCGCGGCTCACCGTGACCGTGGAAGATCACCTCATTGATCTCATCGCGGTCAATGGCCAGCGACAAAGCCTGTCGGAAACGGACATCGGAAAAGATCTGGCGAAGCATAGGATCGGGATGCGTCATATTGAGCATGTAGATCGTTTGGTTCATGGCGCTTGTCCACAGCAAAGTCCGATAGCCGCCTTCGTCAGCATAGTTGACCAACAACGGATAGTCCCGGATGTCGCTCTCAAAACCAGCGAAGTCCAAACTGCCGCTGATTACCATGCCGTTCAATACTTCCCGGCTGCCGACGATCTGCGCTTCAATGCGGTCAATATACGGCAGTTGATTGCCTGCCGTGTCCACCTTCCAATAATAAGGATTGCGGACCCAAATACGCCGTTCGGAATCGATACTCTCCAGAGCATACGAGTTCAATGTCGGCAGCTCTGGGTTGAACGTAGCTTGACGCGATCGTTGGTTCCGATTGGAGAAAAGACCTACCCAGTCATCATAGCCGGCGGCTGAAACGGCCGCAGCCAATGCATCTGGATCGGCGTAGCTGGGATGAAACTGCTGCAGATAATGCTTGGGCAGATACATGTCGCCCACGTGAACGATCTGTTCCAAGAAGAACGGCCGCGGAGCAGCAAATCGATACTGCACAGTGAAGTCATCCAGCTTTTCGACGACCAACACCTCACCAGCGGCCCGCCAAGCGGCTCCGATACTGGGCGTTAGGTCGTCGTTCAGCAGTACGTCTTCATACCAGAATAGGATGTCGTCTGCGGTGAACGGATGGCCATCCGACCAACGCAGACCTTCTCGCAGATAGAATGTGAACGTCGTCATGTCATCGGACACGTTGAAGTCACGGGCAAAGTTTGCCACCAACTCATCCAAAGCAGCAGATGGTTGAATGAGACCCGTGAATACTGACATCATCATCAGATCATCGCCCCAGCTGGTGGCTCGCGTCGTTGCCGTGCGAGCGGTACCGCCGTAAACACCGATGCCCTCCACTGGTTCGACAACTAAGGGTTCCAGCGGCAGACGTTCCTTCACCGGCGGCAGCATTCCCTGTGCTACCAAATCCTGCAGCATAGGTGCCTCGCCGTAAGACTGTGCCAACCCAGACGCTCCCAACAGTAATCCAAACAACAGCATGCCGATCAATACCATCCATCTCCGTATCATTGTACCCCTCCTTAAGATATGCGACTCAAAGCCGGCCATCACTTCTGCCATCGTTCCAACCCCAGCAACCAAAATTTTCACATAGTTTTTATGTTCTTCTGCAAGAAACGAATCCGTGTCTTCTTACCATAAGCGATCAGCACCATTGCACAGCACCAGTTACAAGCGGTCATCCAACCTGCAGCCTATGCCCCTGCAGCACCTCCCCGTCTCACTCTACAGCTCCAGCAGCTCTGCCATCGTTTTTTGACTGTGTTCTTGCCATCGATACACCGTCGTGTTGTCTGCTTTGGTTCCTGGAAAATTGGGCGCTCCTGTAGTTTGTGAAGTTCGATTAGTATTTCACGATATTCCCAGTGTATCACCGTGCTTAGCAGTCTGTCTTACCTTGAGATTGACTTGTTTTTGTGGTATATTGACTTCGGGGTGCCGGAATGGACATCGAGATTAAAGTTGCTCAAGGCCGCATTGATCCTATCTTCGAAGGAAACTACCGTTACATATCGCAGATGGAGCGGATCGTCAAGACTCAACACCGTCACGACTATTTTGAGATCTTCCTCATCACCAAGGGCAAAGTCGTGCATGAGGTCAACAGCGTGATCCAACTCTTGACCAAAGGTGCTTTGGTCTTCATCCGCCCACACGACATTCACTGTTATACACCGCTGACCAACGAGACGGTGGAATTCGTCAACCTTGAAGTCCGAACCCATACCATAATGGAATTATTCGCCTACCTCGGTTCCGGCTACCCATCTGACAGTCTGCTGCGCGCTCCTTCACCACCCGTCACCGTATTATCCGATGGTTTGATCAAATCGTTGAATCAAAGGTTGGCCGCGCTGAATGCCATCAAGGCGCTGGACAAAGAAAAGGCCCGCACGGCTCTGCGGGTCATTTTGGTCGAGATGTTCTCCAATCACTTTCACAGCGGTTATACAGAGAACTGCGCCTATGTTCCCCAGTGGTTGGAGGAACTGAATACGGAAATGGTTAAGCTGGAGAACTTAACCCAAGGTATGGATGCTATGCGAGCCGTCTCTGGCAAAAGCACAGAACACCTCTGCCGCACCTACCAAAAATACTTTGGCGTCACGCCGACGCGCTTCATAACCGAGCTGCGGCTGGACTATGCAGCTGGCCTTTTGCGGTCCACTGACATGACTGCACTGGACATCGCATTGGAGATTGGCATCAACAACCTCAGCCATTTCTACAAGATCTTCAAAACCAAGTTCCACCTAGCACCTACGCAGTACCGACGGGCTATGACTATTCGCAAGAATCGATGATGCAGTTAGCGGAGGTCTTTACGCCAGACCGAAGTTTGACTACGAATCAAAAGGCTGCAGGTTCGGTGCCCGTTGTCATCCATAGAAGCATCTGAATGGGAAGATTTCAAAGGAATCTGACTGGCCCAACAACCCATTCTCCCACTGGAACTGTTACCCAAAGCGAGGCCGTTCCCGGAACAGAAGCGAGCGACCAGACGTAAGTGGTTTCCCGCAACCACATACAAAGAAACCTTAAGCAATAGTGGTTTTGCTGCGACCTCCAATATGTGCCTATAATGGGATAGGAGACAAACCTCGCCGTACCCTGTAGCAACGGGTATCATGGCGAGGTTGATTCGTCTTGGAGGACAACTGGGCGACGATCTGGAATGGAAGAATGGAACACTGTATGGTTCAAAGCAACTGCTGCTTTTATCCTTGGGTCGCTAGCGATCGGTTGACATCGTTGGGATTCGCAGCGCCACTGCATGGGAGACATGCCGAACGATTCCGGCAACCGGCTCGAACCCGTTTGGTACGTGCCTCCCATGGTGAACAGGAGTGATTCGTTGAAGATCACGGTAGAACTGGTAAAAGAACTGATCCGAGAACAGTTCCCCCAATGGGCTGCGCTTCCCATCAGAGCCGTTCAGCCGGGCGGCCATGACAATCGTACCTTTCGATTGGGTGAATGCTTGGCGGTCCGCCTGCCCAGCCATCCCCGTTACGAGGCGCAAGTGGAGAAAGAAGCCCGCTTTCTCCCGTACCTTGCCTCACATTTATCTGTTCCTATTACAGCCCCCGAGGCCGTGGGCCAACCTACAGATAAGTATCCCCTGGTCTGGTCCGTGAACCGGTGGCTGCCGGGTCAGACGGCGCAAGAGATCCACGATGGTCAGAAACCTTTGGCCGTTGGTCTTGCGAAATTCCTGCAGGAGCTTTGGGCAGTATCCGCGAACGCAGGTCCGCCGGCTGGCCAACACAACTTCCACCGGGGTGGAGATCTCGGCGTCTACCATGAAGAGACCTTGGCTGCCCTGGCAGAGTTGGGCGATCGGGTTAACCAGGATGCCTGCCGCCGGATTTGGCAGCGGTCTTTGGCGTCGCAGTGGGACAGACCCTCTGTGTGGATTCATGGCGATGTGGCCCCGGGAAATCTGCTGGTGGATCAGACGGGCTTGATCGGCGTGATTGACTTTGGCTGCATGGGCGTGGGCGATCCCGCCTGCGATCTTGTCATGGCGTGGACCTACTTTGCCGATGCCGGCCGTGAGCTTTTCAGAAACTCGCTGGAGATCGATTCGGAGACTTGGAACCGCGCCCGGGGTTGGGCTCTCTGGAAAGCCCTGATAACGTTCCATCAGCCAGGATCGTCAGCCGTCGTGAGAACTCTCGTGGCCGATGAATCAGCCCGTTCATAACTAGGGCAGCATCGCCAAACATTCCAGAAGTGAGGGATTTTCTATGCCAACCAAGCAAAAA
>SLOZ01000247.1 GCA_007132255.1 Limnochordia bacterium
CGCCGGGTGCTTTTGTTATGCCAATTTGATTTGAAGCTGTTTTGCAAAGGCTTTCTTGAAAGCCTCCGAGCGGCGCTGGGCATCATTAATTTCCAACTCTGCCCCTGATTTGGCCAATACCTGAACAGCGCAGACAGCGTCCTCGACCGTGGTTCGAACTTGCGTCACGACTCCGGTATGACAGCGGTCGAGGCTGTGGGTGATTTGGAGCAGGGCTGCCAACTTGGTTATGAGCTCAATGTCATCGGCCAGCAGAGGACCGTGTTCGATATAACGTTCGATATTGGTCAAAAAGAGTTCGTCATGGCTGGCGGCCAAATAGGCAGCGATCACCCGTTCTCGATGATTAAAGCCCTGAAGGCGCGAATTCAGCAGCATATAGAGAGTATGTTTATCGCGTCCCTCAACACTGATGACAACGCCGATCTCATGCAGAAGACTAGCTACCAACAGCAGCCGGCGCTCATAGCTGCCTAATCCATGAACCGACTGCAGTTGATCGAAAAGAGTTACCGCCAAGTTGGAAACCCGGCGCAGGTGATCTTCTTCTAAGCGATAATAATTGATGAGATTGTCAATGTGGTGAGTCAAAACACTCAGTACAATGGGGTCTCCAGTGTATCGATGCAGATACTCAAACAAGAGTCCGTCGCGAATGCTGCTGGTACTTACGATCAGACGCTCCCGGCCACTGACTTTCATCAAAAAGTAAATGGCGGCAATGCCTGCCACGGCCAAGTCGGCCCGCGCCCACTCCATACCGGGCATTTCTCTTCGTTCGTCTAATGTGGCCGAACTCACGGCATCATAGATCTCCTTTACCTGCTGCAGCGATAAGTCCATTCCATCTGTGATATCTGGCACATAGTTAAACCTTCTTCTAGCTATACGGGCCAGTGATCGGAAGGTACCACCCAACCCGATGATGGGCTCAAGTCCCTGGATCCAGGGTAGAGTCTTGTAGGAGTCCATAAGGAAGTTTTCCAATTTTGCCAGGTTTTCTTGAGATGGGCGATCTTGGAGGTCATAACCGTTTGTTAACGTTACTGCTCCAAACCCTTGGCTGGCGGTACTAGACTGGAGCCGATCTTGAAAGCTGACGAGTTTGAGTGAACCTCCACCTAGGTCAGCCATTAGCCCCGTGGGAACGCTCATTGTATTGATCATACCTACATAGCCTAGATGAGCTTCTTCATCGCCGGAAAGCACCCGGAAGTCAATGCCGGTTTCGGCCTTAATGCGTTTAACCAGTTCGTCGCGATTTGCAGCGCGACGAACTGCGGCAGTGGCCACAGCCTTAATCGTGTCGACGCGCCGGGCTTGACAGAATTTAGCGAAAATCTTGACGGTGTCAATGGCGTAGCGCATGGAGGATTCTGATAGCAATCCGTGTCGATTTGTGCCGCCGATCAAGCGGACGGTTTCCTTAAGGTTTTCTATCTGATGATGCGCTCCGTTTTCGTCAACACTGATGATGACCAAGCGCACCGAATTGGATCCTAGATCAATGATGCCTAAGCGTTCCATGTTCTAACCCCCTCTGAGGATAGTTACATTCTAGCAAGTAAGCCACGGTATTACAAGGGACATCCAAAGAATATTAAAAAAAAACGTAGAAAAAGAAAAGTTTTGCCGCTGGCTGAAGACGGGTCCGTTTTTTCACGCGCCAATGGCAGGTAATTGGGCAGCAATCTCAAACTAAAGAAAGAAGATGTTTTGAGTGCTAACGCATGCAGCTGGAAACGTGGTTCATCATCAAGGAAAAGAGGGCGGTATGTATGGTGAGTGAGATCATCGCTGAACAGACCTGGATTGGGGTGCTGCTCGGACTTGGCAGACTTCTCTTGAGTGTTGTTCTCGTGATTGTCGTGTCACAGGTGGCTATTAGGATTGTAGATGCATCAATCAATAAGGTGTTTCGCAAAAAGGGAATGATGTTCAAGAAGACCGAAGAGACCAGACTAAATACGCTGCGGACCATCATAACCAGCGCCGTACACTATCTCATTCTTTTCGTCGCCGGAATCATGATTTTGGAACAACTGGGTCTGGAAACCGGTTCTCTGATTGCAGCGGCTGGTATTGGGGGCTTGGCCATAGGTTTTGGTGCTCAAAACCTGGTGCGAGACCTTGTTACGGGTTTCTTCATACTTCTTGAAGATCACTATGATATTGGAGATTTTGTTACCGTCAGTGGGATCAGCGGCGTCGTAGAGGAAATGGGGATTCGAGTGACGCGTGTGCGAGACTTCGGCGGTGAACTGCATATCATACCGAATGGACAGATAACACAAGTTACCAATCATATGGGTGCTGCCATGCGTGTTATGATTGATGTCGATATTGCTTACGAAGTCGATGTTGATCGGGCAATCTCAGTTCTCGAAGAACTCTTTACGCAGTTGAACGAGCTTAATCCTGAGATGGCTGCTAATGTCGTCGACGGACCTCGAGTACTAGGGGTAGACGCCCTGGCCGCCTCTGGCGTTACGCTGAAAGTCTGGGCGAGGGCGGCAACAATGACGCAGTGGGCAGTCACTCGTGACCTTCGCAAACTTATCAAACAGGCATTCGACCGAGAAGGTATCGAGATTCCGTATCCCCGCCGTTACCTGGTTTTTGATAAGAAGTCATACCAGCAGACACCTTGACAGCTTCCTTAGTATGGTTAATAATTAAATGGAGCAAGGACCGCTGAGCGGTGGGTTGGCGAACGCAGTTTCTGGAAGGAAATGGTGGTGTCGAAATGTCAGAATTTCACGATGGGAAATTGTTCTGCCGTGCTTTGGCCACTGGTGTCATGGCATGCGCTCGTACTGATGTTCATTCGTCGTTGAGTGAGGTACAGATGTCAGCACTGCGTTTCATCAAGCATCATCCAGACACGCCTTTGTACCACTTAGCTTCTGGGTTAAAAATATCGTCACCAGCAGCAACGAAATTGGTGGATCGTCTGGCAGGGCGAGGTTGGGTCAAGCGCAATCCGCATCCATCCGATCGCCGCAAATGGGTACTAATCCTAACAGACGAAGGCCGGCGAATCTATGAAACTGTGCAGTCCGCTGAAGCGAAACACTTCGCGGAAATCTTGCAGCACATGGCACCGGCAGACCGCGATGCGCTGGCGAGAGGTTTAGAAGCGTTTCTTGAAGCTGTGCAGCACCGGGTGGACCGTGAAGAACTCTGCTTACAATGTGGTACGGATTTGCAGGAAGCGTGTATCCTCCATATTTGGTGAAAGGGTGAACTCATGGTATGTTCTATGAAGTCCTGAGTCGTTACTACGACATTGTTTTTCCAAGAAACCAAAGCGCAGAAGAGTTTGTCCGACACCGGCTCCCCAGGGGAGCAGCAGTGGCAGATGCTGCTTGTGGTACCGGGACTATGGCGTTGGCGTTGGCAGCCGCTGGAATGCGCTGTACAGCCGTGGATCTGGAACCGGAGATGATCCGCCAGGCACGCCAGAAGGACACCCAAGGTATGGTTGATTTTCGCGTGGACAACATGCTTAACATCAGGAATTGGGGCAGCTTTGACGCCATTCTCTGCTTAGGGAACTCTTTGTCGCACCTGGATACCCGTGATGAACTCCGACAGTTTTTTGCCGATAGCCGAGGGACCTTGCGGAACCGCGGCCGCTGCATTTACCAAATCGTTAACTATGATCGCATTTTGGCAGTTCCGGAGGGCATCGACCTGCCAACCTTGGGCAACAATGATGTGGTGTTCCGACGCCGTTACGTACCCACCGAAACAGGAGGAATCCGATTCCAGTCACGCTTGGAGGCAGACGGCCAATCTTGGGACCACGAAATTGCGCTGCAGCCCATCGAAAGTGCCGTGTTCCGGCGAATGTTGGAAGGCGTTGGATTCTCTGTCGAACTATTTGGTGACTATTCGGGAAGACCCTACAACAAAAATTCCAGCTTTTCCCTAATTGCAGTGGCCGATATCGGTTGACCTTGGTCGACGTAAAGTTTATAATGAATATATAATGAAAATAGGCACAATCAGTTATTTGAAGAAGCGGTTTTGTGCCAATTATATTCGTGACCAATCACAGAGTCGGGTTCGTTACCTGCCAACCTTATTCTCCAGGCTGCGGTGCATCCACCCGCCAAAACTGAAGTTGTCAGAAAATAAACTGATTAGGGGGGATGTACATGGAAGTGACCAAGAAATCCGAATATGCCATCAGCGCTTTGGTGGAGTTGGGCCTACATCCTGATGAGTACATTTCATCGAAAGAAATTGCTAGGCGACAGAATATCCCACCGAACTTTTTGCCGCAGATTATTGCGACTCTGGGCAGTCGTGGCTGGGTCGAGGGAGTTCGTGGTCCCGGAGGTGGCGTCAAACTATTAACTCCGCCCGAACGAATAACGGTACGCGAAGTCGTGGAACTGATAGAAGGCCCTGTGGCCATTACGCGGTGTCTTATGCGTGAAGGTGGTTGTTCGCAGTTAGGACGCTGCCCGCTCCACAGCATTTGGGCGCAAGCTCAGGAAGCTTTACTCAAGGTTTTAGGCGATACGACACTTCGAAATGTCGTGGATTCGCACAATGCACTGCATCGTCAAGCCAACGCAGAATTAGCATATCCAAGGGCGAGGTGACCCTCGCCTTCTTTCTTTGTCCAGCGAAGAGTATTCCGAGTTTGCGCTCCTAGGGAGGAATACTCTTTTGGGAGTGGAATACTTAGAGAGATCATTTCTTGAGGAGGGCGTAATTTGAAGCGTGGATTTTTGATTGTTGGTATTGCTGTCTTGATCTTTGGTATGCTGGCGGTACCGCAGAGTGTTTTTGCCAGCAGTGTTGGGTATGTGGATTTTGAATTTTTGTTCAATGCTCATCCTGAGTACGAAAGCAAAAATGATGAACTGCAGCGGTTGGCGGAACAGATGACGGCTCAGTTCCAGGAACAAGTAGAAGCGTTGGAAACCGAAGAGGAAGTAGAAGAACTTGCTCGGCAGTATGAAGCTGAACTCGATGAGTACGCCGAAGACCTGCGGGTGAGCATTATTGCTTCCGGTCAAGATTTTATCGGCCGGTTAGCCGATCGTGAAGAGGTTTCGGTGGTGCTTCCGGATTCCACAATCATCTACGGAGGTGTTAACCTCACTCCGTTGGTTTTGGCATACATGTATGAGTCGTATGGTATCTCTGTTCCCAGTCATCTCCAGCAATATCTCTAAGTATTTTCATAAAGAGAAGGGAATTTTGACAGAACGAGGAATATACTTGTATCTGAAAGTCATACCAAGTTTTGAGGAGGAATCATCATGAAAAAATGGGAGTGTACCGTGTGTGGTTACGTTTATGATCCCGCCGAAGGCGATTCAACGCAGGATATTGCACCAGGAACATCATTTGCTGACCTGCCGGATGATTGGGTATGTCCTGAATGCGGTGTGGGCAAAGACATGTTCGAAGAACTGGCGTAACTTCTGTCCCGATTACGCGTACGCATCGTTGGTGTGACTGGGAGTGATCTGGATGGCACAAGCCAGTGTAGACAGAACGCTTTGCGTTGGCTGCGGTCTTTGTATTGAATTGTGTCCCGCAGTATTTGCCAGAGCCGAAGATCGAACGGCTTTTGTGCAACTTCAAGCTGTTCCTCCTGAGGCAACGCGATGCTGCCAAGAGGCTGCCGCAGCATGTCCGGTGGACGCCATTGCTGTGTCGGAAACAGAAAATTAACCCGATCTTGACGGTGGATGTTTTTAAGTGAAGGTTCCTAACGGAACCTTCACTTTTATTTTGCACAGAAGGTCTTGAGATCGGGGAGGGAAACCCGTATAATACGGGCATTGATGGAGATTTAACAAAATTGCCGTGAAGGAGGTGGGACATATGACCTGTCCGCAGAAGGGTCGTCAAGTGCGGCCGAGCCGCTGTTTGACCTGTGAGCATTGTGGAGGTCTGAGCAACGGTGGCGTGCTTTGCTTCAAAGCCAACCGTAAATTGAAGTACTCCTTTGACGGGAAGAATGTTATCGATTTGGTCCGGGAGCGGAAGCTGTAGAACCAACGTTCATGAACTCGTCACTTGAAACGCTAAATTCCACTTCGAGCCTCAGAGGGGTAGAACTTACTTTTTCCATTGAGACGGTTGATTAACTGCCTACTAATGCCCAGGTTGGCCTTGCATTCTACGGTATTTGTTGCTATACTAGCTACTGTGTTAATGTTCTGTTACATCAAGGCTGTATGCCAATCCGGGTTTTGTGCCGGCCTTATTGTTGGGTTATCGATGCTGCGAGGAGGCGAACCTAGTGAACTCAACGTTCATGTTGGCAGCCCTTGAAGAAGCTGAGCGTGCCTATGAGCTTGGGGAAGTGCCAATCGGAGCTGTGGTTGTTCACAATGGGAGCGTTATTGGCAGAGGCCATAACAGACGTGAGCATGATGGGGATCCTACGGCCCACGCTGAGATGATCGCTATCCGCGAAGCTGCTGCGTTTCTGAAAAACTGGCGATTGACTGGCACAGAGCTGTATGTTACACTTGAACCCTGTCCGATGTGTGCGGGAGCCATCGTTAATGCACGAATCAAGACGTTAGTTTTCGGCAGTTTTGACGCGAAAGCCGGTGCGGTTTGTTCGTTGATGAATATCGTCCAGGATCCGCGTCTCAATCACAGAGTGGAAGTGTACGACGGTATCTGTCATAATGCTTGCAGTCACTTGTTATCGAGGTTTTTTGAAGAGCTTCGTAGTGACCGCGGTTAAACATGGAGAGGTGACAGAGCGGCCGAATGTGGCGGTCTCGAAAACCGTTGGGCGTGTCATGCGCCCCGTGGGTTCAAATCCCACCCTCTCCGCCATTCCTTTTTCCATCGATTTCCATATCTAGAAGTATGCGCAACTGCCGTGGAGAGGTGCTGGAGTCTGGCTGAACAGGCACGACTGGAAATCGTGTAGAGGCTAACGCCTCTCGAGGGTTCGAATCCCTCTCTCTCCGCCATTTGATAATCGAAGCGATAGGTACCCCTATCGCTTTTGTTGCGCGTCAGCGGCTATTCAAGACCAAGCTGGAGGTGTTCCTGTGCTGGAGCGGTTGGCAAAGCAGTTAGAGTCCGTGACTCGAGGTCCGGTCATTGTGGAAGAGGAAAGCAGCTCCGGGATCCGCGGTGGAATAGTGACTGTTCCAGAACAGAATCTTCATCTGGAGGTTGGGTGGGATCGCGAAGCTCATTTCGTAGCAGCCCATGTTGATGGTCCGGAGACCATAGCAAAGGATGTCTTAGGAATGTACAACTCTTTGGGCGACACCCTAGAGTGTGGCTCAGTGATCATCCCTGACGGCCCTGCTGGTGTTGACTTCAGTGAGATGGGGTATGCTAAACAGTATCTCTATCCGCTGCGGCGGACGGTTTTTACCGGTATTCGCTATTGGCTTGTAGCAGAGAAAACTGAACATATGCGTCAGGAACTGCAACAGATACTGGGCGTTCGGGTAACACTGGAGCAACCCTCCGTAGACGAGCGGCCTTTCGTGTTCTCGCTTGAATGGCAGGCAGATGTGGACGGAGATGCGTTTGCTTGCTACCTTCATCTGCATTCCTTGAGTCAAGCGGCCTATTTGGAAGAGTTAAGCATCCCCGAGTCTTTGCGCGGCCAAGGTTTGGGTACCGCTGTTTCCGATTTGTTGAAGCAGTTAGTCGATGAACTGCATTGTCGATATCTCTACTTGTGGGCCAAGCATAATGCAGAGACCTTCTGGGAGCGTCAGAACTTTTCACTGCTGTATCGGGCTAATCTGCGGAATGAGCGGCGCCGGACTCGGTCGCTGCGGCGAACGCCCGGATGGGATAGGGCCTGGTTTGAAGGCGAGCCGCTGCCATACCCACACTGGTATTATCGTAATCATCCGCAGGATGATCTGGATTTGTTCCTGGCGCTGAAAAATTGGCCTGTGGAGGCAGAATTTCCGGTTGTTTGGCCTGAAAGATAGGGCGGTAGTCCCCTTTCATTTGGCGCCAAGAGAGCCTCTGTGATAGGGTCGTTGGTTGTGGCGATTCATTGTGCTTGTTATAGTGCTTGTTCTTGCTTGTTCTAGGTCGGGTTTCGTGCGGCAATTCCTTGACAGACATGTTGGGGAAGGTTATAATTCATGTGTCGTGCTAGACGGGGAGGTAGCGGTGCCCTGTACCCGCAATCCGCTATAGCGGGGTCGAATTCC